>MWEJ01000727.1 GCA_002071025.1 Verrucomicrobia bacterium ADurb.Bin070
CCGATGATCTCCAGGTTGGGTTCCCGGCGATGGCGCCAGAAGAACAGCCGGATGTTGGCGCCGGCCGAACCGAACGCGTCGTACAACACACGGACCTCAACCCCGGCCCGCGCTTTTTCAACCAGCAGATTCATCAGACGCTGGCCCACCGCATCGTCATTGAAAATATACGTCGAGAGGTGGATGTGGTGGCGTGCCTCGCGCAAGGCGAGGAACATCGCTTCCAGCGCCAGCCCGGCCGGCTCAAGTAACTGAATGTCGTTGCCGCCCAGCAGCGGATGGTTGCCTGAAAGGTGATCGAGTATCCGGTTGAACGGCGCCAGCATACGGTCGTCCAGCGTCGCGCGCAACGCATTGCGCCGGGTGTGCATCGCCGCCAGCGGATGGGTGTTGCGGTTGGTCAGACGCTGACGCTTCTGGAACGTCGTGTCAGAATATTGTTTCTGCCACCCTTTGTTCGGCACCGTGTTGATCCCGAACAAGACATACGCGAACGGCCCGATGATCGGGAAGATGCTGGTGAAAAAAATCCAAAGCAGCGACGTGCGCGCGTCACGCGGTTTCAGAAGCAGATGCAAGCAGACCAGCAGCCACAAGGCCACATGGACCATTGTCCCGTAGCCGATCGATTGCGACAAGCTGACCGTCGTTGCAGCATCCATACCGCTCCCGCGAAACAGGTTTGCTCAACCTTTGATCAGTGTTCGGCGCGCATCGACGTGATCGACAGGTCGCCGACGATCTTCCACACATTGCCATCGCGCTGCACCGTCAGGCCGCGCCCCGGCAACACGCGCTCCAAGCCATCCTGAATCAAGCGGACGGCTTTCCTCTGCATGCGTTCGACCTCCGCCTGCGGCACCTTTTCAAGGGTAACCAGATCGAGCTGCAGCACATACCCCTTGCCCAGCTCCGTACCGAAACCGGGACTGAAACTGGCCGTGACCCGGAACAACCCGTCATGCTGCGGGTTCGACGTCGCCCCCTTTGGCGGACGTGCAGGATGCGCGGCGAACAGGTGTCCGTACGTCTCCTCAAGCGTGTGGTCGACCTGCTTCAGGAGCTCATTCAGCCGGCCTTCCCATTTTTCGACATGCTGATGGCGCATCGGCAGCTCATCCCGCCTGTCACGCCGGCAGGCGCGCCAGCACGAAATCGCGCAGCGCGGCCACCGAAATGAAATTCCGAACGTCAAAGTCGCTGTCTTCGATCACAATGCCGAACGCCTCTTCGAGGCCGACCACCAACTCCAGCAGGCAGACCGAATCCACGCCGTACGCATCGACCAGTGACGC
>MWEJ01000728.1 GCA_002071025.1 Verrucomicrobia bacterium ADurb.Bin070
CTCAAAAAAGACATCAAAAAACCAAGCAAATCCGCATGGGTAAGGGCTAATTGTGCCTCCTATGGGATGCTAGTGAACGTAGCTGAATTTGACGCAGAATACAACACCCCTTTGTTTTCCAGCCGAAACGAAAAAACGAAAAACGATCAACAATCGCCCGACACGACCGTCGACCCGAACCGTCCCTGCATGACGTGCCCGCCCGTTCCGTGCCGCAGGTCGTGGTAGACCGTGTATCCCGTCAGCACGCTAGACATGAACGCGCTCACGTTCGCCGCCGGCTTCTCCACCAGAAGGTGCCCGTGGTTGGGCATCCAGCAGTATCCGTAGACGCGCACGCCGAAGTCTTCCGCGCTCTCCCCCAACCGTTCGGTCAGCCGTTCACGGTCCCGGGCGTCAGCGAAGATCTCCCGCAGCGCGTTCCCGCGGAACGTCACGTGGTAGATCGCGCCCTCAACCTGTATCCGCAGTTTTCTCGCCATGCCCGGTAACTGAACACAGCCCTCCGGCAACATCAACTCTATTTCTTATTTTCAGTCAACTGTCTTGATTAAGCTTTTTTGCTCCGCAAAAAAGTGGGGGTGCCAGGGGTGAGAAAGAAGGGGGTGCGGGGGGAGGAAGGGAGGGGGAAGAGGGGGCCTCACGGCAGGGCCGTTAACGCCGCGGAAGAGGCGGCCGCCGCAGTCTCCCGCAGCCATTTGGCCGCGACCGCGTCCATGTGCGCGAAGAGCCTGCGCATGATGGCGGTGATCGCGACCTTGTAAGCCTTTCCGGACTTCCGGAGGTTCTGATAGGCGGCCTTCAGAACGGGGTTGTGCTTGATCGCCACCGTGGCCGGCATGAACAGTGCCCGCCTGACCTCCGCCCTCCCGCCGCTGATGAATGTCTTGCCTTTGTATCTCCCGCTGTCCCTGGTGAACGGGGCCAGTCCGGCGATGGCCGCCGACCTGCGCCGTCCCAGCGTCCCCAGCTCGGGCACCAGGGCGACTATTTTCGCCGCGCTCAGGACGCCGACCCCGGCTATCCCGGTGAGCGCGTCCGCGAGCCCCGCAAGCCGCGCGTCACCCTTCAGCGCCTCGGCGATCAGGCGGTCAAGCTTCTTGATCTTCCCGCGCAACTGGACAACTGTGGATTTCAGGACACTGCCGGCGTCGCCGCCTGAGGCTCCCTCCATCGTCCCGGAGAGCTGCACCACGCATTTCGTCAGCGCGTCGCGCGCGAGCACGAGCTTCCGCAGCGCGATCTCGGAGGCGCTGGGCGGGTGTGTGGGCTCGGGTTTTTTGGCTTCCGCG
>MWEJ01000729.1 GCA_002071025.1 Verrucomicrobia bacterium ADurb.Bin070
TATGCTCAATCATGATGCGTTGTATGCGCGCGCGTGCCGGGTGATCCCGGGCGGGGTCAACAGTCCGGTGCGCGCCTTTAACGGTGTTGGCGGCACGCCGCTGTATGTCGAGTCCGGCAAGGGCTCGCACATTCAGACAGCGGACGGACGGACGCTGGTGGATTTCTGCTGCTCGTGGGGCGCGATGATCCTCGGGCATGCACACGACGAAGTCGTCGGGGCGATCCAGGCGCGCGCGGCCCTGGGCACGACCTTCGGCATCAATACGCCGGACGAAGTGCTCTTCGCCGAGCGGTTGTGCGAACGGGTGCCGTGTCTGGAACGGGTGCGGCTGGTGAACTCCGGAACCGAGGCGGTCATGACCGCGCTGCGCATCGCGCGCGGGGTGACCGGGCGCAAGCGCATCATCAAATTCGACGGCTGCTATCACGGCCATAGCGACAGCGTGCTGGTTTCGGCGGGGAGCGGCCTGTTGACCGGCGGTACCGTCAGCTCCCTGGGGATCTCCCGGCATGTCGCCAGCGACACGTTTGTCGCGCCGTACAACGACATCGATGCGGTGAAGGCGCTGATTCGCGAAAAAGGGTCGGAGGTGGCGGCGATCATTGTGGAGCCGGTTGCCGGCAACATGGGCCTCGTCCTGCCGGAACCCGATTTTCTGGTCAAGCTGCGTCACGCTGCGGACCGCTGCGGGGCGCTGCTGATCTTCGACGAGGTCATTTGCGGCTTCCGTTTCGCCCTTTCGTCGTACGCGTCGTTGATCGGCGTGAAGCCGGATCTGATCACGTTGGGCAAAGTCATCGGCGGCGGCCTGCCGCTGGCAGCGGTCGGCGGGGCCGCGGTGTTCATGGACGAGCTGGCGCCGGCCGGCAAGATCTACCAGGCCGGCACGCTGTCGGGCAACCCGCTGGCCGTTGCCGCCGGCCTGAAGACCTTGGCCGTTTTGGAGCGGGAGAATCCCTATCCGCGCATGGCAGAATTGGGGCGGCGCTTGGCGGATACCGTCAACACGGCGGCGGCCGCGCGCGGGCTCCCGTTACACTGCGCGCAGTATCAGGGCGTCTTCACCCTGTTCTGCACGCCGGCACCCGTGCGCGATCTGGCCTCGGCGAAGCAGAGCGATACTGCGGCCTACGCGCGGCTCTTCCACTCGGTGTTGAACAGCGGGTTCTATCTGCCGCCGTCGCAATTCGAACTGGGCTTCATCTCCGCCGCGCACAGCGCGCAGGAGATCGAGGCGCTGGCGCAGGCGGTGGTTGCCGCCTGGGCGTCTTGAACGAAAGCGGAAA
>MWEJ01000730.1 GCA_002071025.1 Verrucomicrobia bacterium ADurb.Bin070
TGCGGTGATCGTCATTACCGCCGGTGCCAAACAGCAGCCCGGCGAATCGCGCCTCAATCTGCTCAGCCGCAACGCGGCCATCGTCGCCGAGATCATGGACGTGATTGTTGCGAGCGGTTCCCGGGCTGCGGTGGTCGTCGTCACGAACCCGGTCGACATCCTGACGCATGTGGCGTTGCGTCGTTCCGGCCTGCCGCCGCAACGGGTTTTCGGCTCGGGAACCGTGTTGGACAGCGCGCGCTTCCGCTACCTGCTGAGCCGCCATTGCGGGGTCGATGTGCGCAACGTGCACGCCTACATCCTCGGCGAACACGGCGACAGTGAAGTCGCCGCCTGGTCGATGGCCCATGTGGCGGGGATGCCCATCGCCGACTACTGCGCCGTCTGCGGCCGCTGCGAAGGATGGCGGCAGGCCAGAGAGGAGATCGTGCGGCAGGTCCGCGACTCGGCCTATCACATCATCGGCTACAAAGGGTCAACCTGCTACGGCATCGGTCTGGCGCTGGTGCGGATCGTCGGCGCGGTGCTGCGCGACGAGCGGAGCGTGCTGACCGTCTCCAGCCTGATGGACGGCGCGTACGACATCCGCGGCGTTTGTTTCAGCGTCCCCTGCATCGTGGGCGCCAACGGCGTCGAACAGGTCATCAGAGGCCCTCTGGCCGACGATGAGGCGTCAGCGTTGCGACGTTCGGCCGACCTGCTGCGGCAAACCTTAGCCGCGCTCGACACGTCGGCGGCGGACGCACCCGCCGCTGACGCCCCATGAGGCGCCGGCGCAAGCCAACGGTTCTCTGTGCTGACTTCGGGCGTCAGCCAGAGCATTCGAGACGGCCGGGCTCGTACCGGTCACAGAACCAGGATGGCCGTTCCCGCCGATACGACTTCAAACATCTGGGGCTCGCTGTACGCTGTCAAATCGCCGTCCGTCACTTTGACGCGGAAGGCATACTCCCCCGTGTCGTTCACCGTCACCTGCGTGGCGGCGGCGTTTTGCGCAGAGAACGTCACGGCTGCCGCATTTCCGGCAACCACCTGCCACTCGTAGATGAGCGAAGCGCCTAACGGCCTTCCGTCATCAAACGCCGTTGCCGTGAAGGCCGTCGAGCGATTACGTACGATTCTACACCCCGTTCCCCCGGTCGGAGACACGGTGACCTGCGGGGCACGGTTCTGCATCTGAACGGGTTCTACCGCAAGCTGCCGGATTTCGGCCTCCGAAAGTTTACGGTTCCACACGCGCACCTCATCAACGATTCCCGGGAAGGTACGCGACAGCTCCTTGCCCTCT
>MWEJ01000731.1 GCA_002071025.1 Verrucomicrobia bacterium ADurb.Bin070
AGCTCGGCGGCCTCGGCGTCACGACCTTCGGCACCTTCCTGCTGGTGCTCGTCGGCCGCCGCCTCAGCGTGCAGAATGAATTCGTCCTGATGGACGCCTACGGCGTGGAAGCGGTCAAAGGCATCCGCGCCCTGCTGCTCTGGACCATGGGCTTCACCCTGCTTTTCGAAGGTATCGGCACCTTCCTGCTCTGGACGCGCTACCTGGCACCGCCTTCCAGCCTCGCCCTCACGCCAGACCCGTGGACCGCCCTGTACTACGCCTCTTTCCACGCCGTCAGCGCCTTTTGCAACGCCGGCTTCTCGCTGCACCGCGACAGTCTGACCGCCTTCCAGCACGATCCCCTTTATTTGGGCACCATTGATTTTCTGGTTATTGCGGGCGGTCTCGGCTTCCTGGTGCTCTACAATCTGGTGACCATCAAGTTCTGGCGACGCAACCTCATGACGCGCGGTCGCATCACCCTGCACACCAAGATCGTTTTGATCGCCACCTCCGTCCTGATCCTGCTCGGACTCGTGTTGACGTTCTTGCTGGAAATGCCCCACACACTGAAAGACCTTCCCCTCATCGACAAGCTGAGCTGCGCGCTTTTCCACGGCATCTCCGCACGGACCGCCGGTTTCAATGCCATGCCGATGGGCGAAATCCAAGAGGTCACCCGCTTCATCACCGCCCTGCTCATGCTGATCGGCGGTTCGCCCGGCTCAGCCGCAGGCGGCATCAAGACCACCACGATGGTGGTTTTGATCATGACCGTGATCGCCATGTGCCGCAACCGCCGCGACACCGTTCTTTTCAACCGCACGCTGCCGTATGCGGTCGTGCGCGAGGCGGTCGTGATCTTCCTGCTCATGCTGTCGCTGATCGTCGTGGCCTACGGCGTGCTGCTGGTCGCCGAGTCTCCGGAGCAGGGCGACGACGCCTCGAAACTCTTTTTCGAGACCGTCTCAGCGGTGGGCACCGTGGGGCTCTCCATCGACCACACGGGAACATTGTCGAACGCCGGCCGATGGGTTATCATCGTGTGCATGTACGTCGGACGCTTAGGCCCCCTCGCGGTCGCGCTGCTGATCGGCAGCCGCGATGAAAGCCAGCGTATCCGCTACCCCGAAGAGGAAATCGTCGTCGGCTAACGCTCAACGTTCAACGCTCAACTCTCAACTCTTAATTCCTAACTCCTCCTTCTTCCCTCCTAACTCCTCCTTCCTCCATGACCTTCCACCCAGACACCCTTTGCGTTCAGGCCGGCTGGCAGCCGAAAAACGGCGAGCCGCGCGTGCTGCCC
>MWEJ01000732.1 GCA_002071025.1 Verrucomicrobia bacterium ADurb.Bin070
GTTCAGCCCCGCGTTGATGCGGATGTATTCCAGTGCGCGGATCACCAGACGGTCGTTGACCTGCAGGCGCTGCGTGGAGGCGCGCGCCACCACATCCTGCGGCTTGAAGAGCACGCACTGCTGGCCGCGCTGGGTTTTGCGCATCAGGTGATCCAGCAATTCTGCCGCCGCGTAGCCCGCCTGCTCCATGTCGACCGCCACGCTGGAGAGCGGCGGCTGGCTGGTTTCGCAGATCATGACATCGTTATTGACACCCAGAACCGCGACCTCATACGGAACCGGAAGACCGGCGGCCAGGCAGGCGTTCAGGACCTGGCGGCCGCGCGCGTCATTGGCCGCGAAGACGGCGAGCGGTTTCTCGAGTTTGCGCAGCCAGCGGCTCATGCGCTGGCACTCGATCTCCCAGTTGCCGCGTTCGACATTGTTCGGTGCCGGATACACCGCGCAGGGATATCCGGCATCGCCGAGCCGCCGGACAAACGCCTCCTGGCGCCGCCGCGACCAGTTTAAGTCTGAAGGTTCGCCCACAAACGCGAAGTGCGTGAAGTCGTTGGCCAGATAGTAATCGGCGGCGTGGCGGGCCACTTCGGCCGAGTCGCACTCGATCCGGCTACAGCGGGAGAGCGGATGTGTGGGATCGAGGTAGGCGTCGACGGGGTCGATCAGCACCGTCGGCAGGCGGGCCGCTACCACATCAGCGGCGACCTTCGGCGTCGGGACTCGGGCGATGATGCCATTGCCGCGCCACACATTCAGATCCGGCAATTTCTGGTCGCTCCAGCCACCGGATTCAAGATGCAGGGCCCACGGGCCGTAGAGGCGAACATACGCAAGAATACCGCGGATCATGCCGCGCGAGATTTCGTGCGATGACTCCAACAGGATCGCGACTTGGGGGATCTTCTGCCGGGCAGTCTTTTTGGTGCGTGACCGTTGCTTGACCATGCGTGCAGTATAGACGGCCAGTGATGAGCCGTAAACGCCAAACACGCGATAGTCCCGCCGCGCGTATCGTTCGGAAAATCGAGTATCCAATTCGGATAATCGAGATTGAATGCCTCCACGTTTAGCCCTACAGTGAAAGCGACGATATGGACAGCGGTCATCATTCGCTATACTGGATTGCCATGACGGGTGACGCTGCAAGACAACGCTGTGTTCGCGCGCGTTGATAACGAAAAGGGGGAGGCCATGCATAGACTCGTAGTGGGATTGTCAGCAGGGATGTGGGCGCTCGGCCTGTTGGCGGACGGCGGCTATGCCGTCACGGCCGGCAAGGGCACG
>MWEJ01000733.1 GCA_002071025.1 Verrucomicrobia bacterium ADurb.Bin070
CAAGGAGGAAGAACAGTGAAAACTGCGATGGCGTTGTTGGTTTCATTCTCGGTTGCGTTCTTGGCGGTCGCGAAGGCCGAGGACGACAAGGTGTTCGGCGAGGCGTTCCGGGTGGAGGGCATCGGCGACAAGGCGATGGCGCTGTGCCTCGAGGGCGATACGCTGTATGCGGGCGCAGGTGCGGTGCTCTATGTCTACGACATTTCGAAACCGCTCGCGCCGCGGAAACTTGGCGAGGTGGACGGTTTGGGCGGCGTGCGCCAGATCGCCGTGCAGAAGGGCATGGCGTATGTTTCCACGCGCGAATACGGCTTGTGGATCGTCGATGCGACGCGGCCGCAGGCGCCGCGCGTGCGCTCCCGCTTCGACTGTTGCGAACTCGCGACCGGCGTGGATGTCGCGGGCGACGTCTGCTTCCTCGGCCAGCGCCAGAACGGCGTGGAGTTTATCGATGTTTCTGACCCAGACCATCCCCGCCACATCGCGATGCGCAAGACGGACGAGTCCCAAAGTATCGTTTATCGCGACGGGTGGCTCTATTCAGGCGACTGGGGGTCGGGGTATGTCACCGTCTTCGACGCGCACGACATGACGTCCATCCGACAGACCGACCATGTGGAACTTTACGGGTACGGCGACGGTGTGTGGCTGCAAGGCAACTATCTGTACGCCGCCACGGGACACCACGCCAAGCACCGCAAGGTGTCGGGCGGCGTGATGACCGAGGAGATGAAACGCTTCGGCGGCCCCTCCGACGGCGGCGGCATGGGGCACGGGCTCGACATCTTCGACGTCACGGACCCGGCGCGTCCGAAACGCGTCGGCCGCGCAGACTATCCGCCGTTCTACGCGCGCGGCCTCGACATGTGGACGCCCCGCACGTCTGGCAACCTGCTGTTCGCCGCCCAAACGCACAACGGCGTGTTCGCCGTGGACATTTCGGACAAAACCCGTCCCCGCACGCTCGACCGCTGGGTTTCGCCGAATCCGAAGCGGCCGGAATGGCCGAGCGACTGCGTCGGCTCCGTGGCCGTCGCCGACGGCGTCGTGTACGCGGCCGTCAACGGCGCGGGCGTTTTCGCGATTCCGTGTCCGCGCGCGAAGGCGGAGCCCTTCGACCGCGGCGCGCCGCCCAAAAACGCATCTTACCGCGAACCGTATGCCGTGGACGCATCCGCCTGGCATGTATGGAAGCCGCGCGACGTTGGCCAGGCGCGCGGCGTCGCGGTGAGGGGTGATGTCGTCTACGCCGCCTGCGGCGACGCGGGGCTTTACGCCTTG
>MWEJ01000734.1 GCA_002071025.1 Verrucomicrobia bacterium ADurb.Bin070
CGGGGTGAACAGATAGGCATTGGACCGGTTGAAGGCCAGCGTGCCGTTGACCGCCGCATCCACAAAGATCGCGCCGGCCGTGCCGCCCGCGCCCACTTGCAGCGTGGCGCCGCTGTCCACCGTGACCGTCGCCAGGTTCACCCCCGCTCCGTTAGCCGCGCTCGTGTTCCAAATCAGCGTGCCGGCCTCGACGACGCCGTCAACGGGCTGGGTCGGCGCAGTCGCCAAACTCCAGTCCAGGCCGTTCACCTGCATCACGCCGGCACCCCGCTTGACGAAATCAAATCCGCTTGAGGACGTGCTGGGCCGGAAATTCAAGAAGGGCACCAGCAGGTCGACCGGAGCAGCGGGACTGTCCGCGATGTCCATGACAAACGTAAAGAGGCCGCTCGACCCCGAGGCACCGGTCCGCAGCGAAAAGGCCCGGCCGGAATCAGTGCCGATGGAGAGGCCCGGGCCGGTGCCGTCGAACCGCACCGTCTGCGTGGGATTGGCAACGCTGTACGGCTCGAGGATGATGCGCGTCAGCGACAGCGAGCCCAGCGTCGAGACCGCCGAGCCGCCCGCATCCACGGCGTGCAGCGACAGGCAGCCGTTGCCGCCCGCGACCGTCGCGCCGCTGGCCGCGTTGAAGGTGCCGCAGGAGATCGTGGGCACGTCGGTCAGGAGGGTGCCGCCGCTCGCCACCGTGACGGAAGCACTCCCCGGCAGGTTGAGCGCGTTCACACCTGTACCAAAAAAAATCCTTAGGGTAGCCCCGTTCTCAACGGTCAGGCTGGGGCTGCTCATCGAGAAACGCCCGGTCGACGTGGCGACGGTGAGCGTGCCGCCCTCGACGCGCGTGGCTCCGGTGAACGAGAGTGCGCCGTTGCCGTTGGTCGCGCAGAGCAGCTCGCCGGCGCCGGTCTTGACCAGGGCGCCCGCGCCGGAGACCGGGCAGACCGTCAGCACGCCGCTCGCCACGTTGAACACCGTGTCGGACGCCAGGGAAAGCAAGTTGCGGAAAGTCGCCGAGCCGCTGCCCGTCTGCTCCACTTGCGGGCCGGACGCGCCGGAATCCACAAAGGACAGCATGTTGCCCCACAGCGTGACCGTCCCCGCCGCCGCCTCCAACCGGTTGAGCAGAAAGGTTCCGCTCAGATTGTTGGTACTCGCGACATCGCCGGCCCCGTTGAACACGATGGCGGCGTCCGCCGCGCCTCCCGCGGCCGGCATGGCGCCATTCCAGCTTGCGGCCGCGCTCCAATTGCCGCTGGCCGAGTTCGTATAGACATCGCCGGC
>MWEJ01000735.1 GCA_002071025.1 Verrucomicrobia bacterium ADurb.Bin070
TACACGCCGATCGACGCCTCGTCCGCCGACATGATCCGCGCCTTCGCCAACGCGTATGCGGTCACGCGCGAAGCGGTGTATCTCGAGAAAGCCAAGGCGCTGGCCGACACCGTGACGCGCATGCAGCGCGCCGACGGCACGATCCCCACCTATTTTGACTCGCGCGCCAGCACTGGAACCGACTGGCTGAACTGCATGATCTTTGCCGCACGCGCGCTGATGCGGCTGGACGAAGTGATGACTTCGCTCGAATAACCTCAAACGGAGAAACAAACAGTGACACACATTCTATCCAGAAGAGCATTTTTTCAAACGACCGCAGCCGCCGCACTGACTGCCAAGACGCTGGCACGGGCCCAAGCACCAAAGATCGCCGGCTTCGACGAGACCGACGCGGGCAAGGTCAAGTCGTCTGCATGGACGCCCTTTTCCGAACGCAAGGTCAAGGTCGGCATCGCGGGTTACGGGGTCTGCAAATTCGGCGCGCAGTTCGGCTTCCAACAGCATCCGAATGTGGAGGTGGTGGCGGCGACCGACCTGTTTTCCGATCGCTGCGCCGAACTCGCGAAGGTGACCGGCGCGAAGAAGACTTACGCGTCATGCGAGGAAATGTTCGAGAAGGACAAGGAGATCGAGGCGGTCTTCATCGCCACGGACGCGCCCAGCCACGCGCGGCTCTGCATTGCTGGTCTCAAGCGCGGTCTGCACATGGCTTCGGCCGTGCCGGCCGTTTTCGGCGCAGAACAGTTGGCGCTGGCGGATGAGTTGCTCGCGACGGTGAAGCAGACCGGCATGCTGTACGCGCTGTACGAGACCTCGGCGTTTCGCCCGCAAGTCTACGCGATGCGCGAGATCTTCAAGGCCGGCGGCTTCGGCAAGCTGATCTATACCGAGGGCGAATACTACCACTACATGGACAAGCACATCGGTTCGTACAAGGACTGGCGCGTGGCCTTGCCGCCCCAGTACTATCCGACCCACTCGAACGCCTTTTATACGTGCGTCACGGGCGGTTCGTTCACCGAGGTCTCCTGCCTGGCCATGCCGAGCCTGCTGGCCGACAACCAGCCGGGCAAGAACCGCTACAACAATCCGTTCGCCACCGAGGTCGCGCTGTTCCGCACCAGCGAAGGCGGCATGGCGCGCATGGCCGTGAGCTGGGACATGCCCGGCGCGCACGGCGAAAAGGGGCGCGTGTACGGTCAGAAGGGCTGTTTCGAAGAGCGCTATTCCGGTCAGGCGGACGTTTCGAAGGTCACGCAGGAGAAGCCGCCGCTGCC
>MWEJ01000736.1 GCA_002071025.1 Verrucomicrobia bacterium ADurb.Bin070
GCCTTTGCGGCCGAGTTCGCGCGCCGCACCGCGCCGGCCGTCCGCATGTCGTAAAAGACGCGCGCTGCCCCAATGGTCGGTGGTGCCCGCTTGCCCGGATACGGCAGGCGTGCTACAGTGGTCCGCATGATGACACGACAAGCATTCGCGTTCATGGCGGCCGCCGCGTGCGGAGTGGCCGCGACCGTGCAGGCGGAACCGCTCACGGTTTACTTCGGAACCGGCGGTGCGCCGGCCAAAGGCATCTACCGTGCGTCGTTCGACACGCAGACCGGCAAGCTGGGTCCGGCCGATCTCGCTGCGGAGATCGGCGGGCCGGGTTTTCTCGCGCTTCATTCCGACGGCTCCATGCTCTATGCGGTGGCGGACGGTGAGGGTGGGCAGGGCGTGACCGGCTACCGCATCGGCCGCGACGGGGCGCTGACCCCCTTCACGGCGTCGCCCACGGGCGACGGTCAGGCGTGTCATGTCGAGGTGCATCCTTCCGGACGTTTTCTGCTGACCGCGCAGTACGGCGGCGGGTCGGTGGCGCTCTTCCCGCTCGACGGCGAGGGCCGCATCGGGGCGGCCGTCTTGCATGAACATCCCGCACCGGGTTCCGGCGTGGTGGCGGGCCGGCAGAAAGCGCCGCATCCGCACTGCTGCCGCTTCTCGCCCGACGGCCGTTTTGCGCTGGTCCCTGACCTCGGGCTGGACGGTATCGTGATCTACCGTGTGGATGCCGCCGCGCAGGCGGTGGTGCGCCACGGCTTTGCCAAGGCCCCTCCCGGTGCGGGGCCGCGCCACATGCGCTTTTCGACCGACGGCCGCTTCATCTACCTGCTCAACGAGCTCTCTCTGGCGGTCTCGGCCTATGCCTGGGACACTGCGGCGGGAACCGCGCGGCTGTTGGCAACCACGCCGACGCTCAGCGAGGCGGTGAAGGCCGGCGAAGCGCACAACAGCGGTGCCGAAATTCTGACGCATCCCGGCGGGCGGTTCCTCTACACGTCCAACCGCGGGCATGACTCGGTGACGGTGTTCCGCGCCGAGCCCGCCACGGCCGCGCTGGAGGTCGTCCAAGTGCAGCCGGTGCGCGGCGCCTTCCCGCGCAACATCAATCTCTCGCCGGACGGCGGCTGGCTGCTGGCGGCCGGCGCGGATTCGGGCACGGTCGCGGTACACAAGGTGGATCCGGAGACCGGGCAACTCACCTATCAGACGCGCAACGTGATCCAGGTGCCCGCGCCGATCTGCGTGCTTTTTGCCCGCGTGCCGCAGAAGTGATGCTGCTGC
>MWEJ01000737.1 GCA_002071025.1 Verrucomicrobia bacterium ADurb.Bin070
ACGCTGCGCGAGCCCTCGACGGTCAATCCCGATCTGCCGACCGGCGAGGTCGAGCTCGTGGCGAACGCGTGCATCGTGGAGTCCCCCTCGGAGCAGACGCCGCTCTACCTGCCGGGCGACGAGGACGGCGCCGAGGATCTGCGCCTGAAATACCGCTTTCTGGACCTGCGCCGCCAGCGCATCCACGCCAACATTCTGCTGCGCTCGCAGATCATCGCGTTCCTGCGAAAGGCGATGGAAGCGCACGGCTTCAACGAATACCAGACGCCGATCCTGACGTGCAGCTCGCCTGAGGGCGCGCGCGACTATCTGGTGCCGAGCCGCGTTCACCACGGCAAGTTCTACGCGTTGCCGCAGGCACCGCAGCTCTTCAAGCAGTTGCTGATGGTGGCCGGCTTTGACCGCTATTTCCAGATCGCGCCGTGCTTCCGCGACGAGGACGCGCGCGCCGACCGCTCGCCCGGCGAGTTCTATCAGCTCGACATGGAAATGTCGTTCGTCACGCAGGACGACGTCTTCGCCGTTGTCGAAGACGTGCTCTACAAGACCTTCAAGAATTTCTCGAAAAAGGCAGTGGACGCCACGCCCTGGGTGCGCATCCCCTACCGCGAGGCGATGCTCAAATACGGCAGCGACAAGCCGGACCTGCGCATCCCGATCGAGATGTTCGACTGCTCGGATCTTTTCAAGGACTCCGGCTTCAACGCCTTCGCGGCAGCGGTCAAGGCCGGCTCCGCCGTGCGCGCCATCCCCGTCAAAGGCATCAAGGACAAGCCGCGCAGCTTTTTCGACAAGCTGGTCGAACACGCCAAAACACTCGGCTCCAAGGGCCTCGCCTATCTGATCTGGGACGGCGATGCGGTTAAAGGGCCCATCCAGAAGTTCCTGACACCGGACGAACTGAAGGCGTTGGCGCGCATGGGCCATGCGCAGGACGGCGACGTCATCTTCTTCCTGTGCGATGAACCGGACAAAGCGGCCAAGATGGGCGGTGACATCCGCAGCAAGCTCGGCCGCGACCTCGACCTGATCGACAAAGAGGTGTTCCGTTTCTGCTGGATCGTGGATTTCCCGATGTTCGAGAAGGACCCCGAAACCGGCGAGATCGGCTTCTCGCACAACCCGTTCTCGATGCCGCAAGGCGGCATGGACGCGCTGCTGAACAAGCACCCGCTGGACATTCTCGCCTTCCAGTACGACGTGGTCTGCAACGGCATCGAACTCTCCAGCGGCGCCATCCGCAACCACCAGCCCGAGATCATGTACAAGGC
>MWEJ01000738.1 GCA_002071025.1 Verrucomicrobia bacterium ADurb.Bin070
GCGACGCACGACTATTTTGTCCTCGAGCGGATGGAAACAGGCATTGAACTGGTCGGCACCGAGGTCAAGGTCGTGCGGAACGGGGAGGCGGGCCTGACCGGCTCTTACGCCCAGGTCAAGAACGGCCAGCTCTTCCTGAATCAGGTGACGATACCGCCCTATGCGTTCGGCAACCGGTTCAACCATGATTCGCTGCGGACCCGGCGTCTGCTGGTTCACAAGCGTGAGATCCGCAAGCTGCAGGCGATGTCGGAGCAGAAAGGGCTGTCGTTGATCCCGCTGCGGCTCTACCTCTCCCCCAAGGGGCTGGTCAAGGTGGAGTTGGGCGTTTGCCGCGGCAAGGCGCAAGAGGACAAGCGCGAGTCGATCAAACGCCGCGAGGCGGATCTCGAGGCGCGACGCGCGATCTCGAAACATTACAGAGGATGAGTTTTCAGAAGGAGATGCACATGACGCTGCCACTCGGATTCATGGGATGGAATGTCGGACCGACCGAACTGCTGGTTATCCTGGCCATCATTCTGGTTCTGTTCGGCGGGAAGAAACTGCCTGACCTGGCGCGGTCGCTGGGCCGCAGCCTGGGCGAATTCAAAAAGGGCAAGGATGAGGGCGAGAAACTGGCCAGTGAAAAGGTCAAGGAGATCGTCGATGACATCAAGAAGGAAGAGCCCGAGAAGGTTGAAGGCCCCAAAGCCTGACCGCGGCGGCCGTGCATGACCCGCCGGCTTTCCATTCTGCCCGCCACGCTCGCACGCGCCGTGCGGCTGGTGTGGCTCAGCGACCGGCGGCTCGCGCTCTGGCACACGGCGCTGATCGTGCTGCAGGCCCTTTTGCCGCTGGGCTCCTTGGTCGCGCTGAAACAGGTCATCGACCGCGCCACCCATTTGTTCAGCAGCGCCAACCCCGATCCCTTCACGTGGGCCGGCGCTGCCGGCCGATTGGTCTCGGACGCCGAGTTTCGTCTGCTGGCCATCTGGCTTGCGGCCGGCGCGTTCTGCTTGGTGTTGGCTGCCGCAGCGCGCCTGCTGGTCTCCTGGGTCTCAGAATTTCATGCCATCGCGGTGACTGATCGGATCTACGATCTGCTGCACGGGGCCTTGTTGCGCGCCGACTTCGCTTTTTTTGAAAACCCCGACAGCCAGAACCGCCTCTACATGGCCCGCGAAGAGGCGCTCGACCGCCCGACGCGCCTGCTGGCCGGGCTCGGCCAACTGCTGCACAGCGTGATCGGCATCGGCGGCGTTTTCATCATTCTGGCCGGCTTTAC
>MWEJ01000739.1 GCA_002071025.1 Verrucomicrobia bacterium ADurb.Bin070
CGCGAACGCCCGGATTTCCGGCACGACGGACGCGCCCTCTCCGTCCAGCCGCAGGGCGGTCGATCCGCCGTAGAGCGTGGACAGGCTGTTGCTGTCCGCCACGGTGTCGAAGCGCGGATTCCAGCGCTGCACGTACCCGGCAAGATCGCGGTTGAACGTCGCCGTCGCGATCTCGCCCAAGGCCAGCGCGAGGGCCGCGTCGGCGGCATCGTCCGCATAGGCCCGGTTCGCCGCCTCGTTGGTCGCGGCAGGATAATCGACGTAGAGGTGCTGGTCGGACAGATCGTTCGTCCGACCGACTAGCGATACGTCCTCCCACGTCTCGGCCTGCACAGCCGTGATAATCGCGCATTCCGCCTCCCCGGCGGGCGAAGCGATGCCGGTTGCCTCGACCGTCAGCGTTTCCGAGGCGTTCCACGGCCAGCGGGCGGACTGTTCGCTCCCGTCGCACGCCGGATTGATTGTCGCCAGGGTTTCGCCGTCGCCGTCTTTCACAACAGCGGCATATAGCGCAACTCCGCTGGCGTTGGTTGTCGTCATCCGAATGCCGATGCTGCCTTCCGTCAGGCCGGAGAGGGTCAACGCGCCTGTATTTGTGACGACGAACGGCAAACTTTCGGAAGCGGGGGCGGAATAGGCGGCTGACGACGGAACAGTAGCGATGCTCCGCAGCACGGCCCTATCCTCGTTCGGGATGGTGTACTCGATCCACGCCAGCCCATTGCTGGCGGTGCTGGTGGTTTCCTCGATATACAGCTTCCCTGAACCGCTCCAATAGGTGAAGCCCTCCCGGTCGAAAAGGATTGTGTAGAACCACGCAGCGCCCGCGCTGTTCGTGCCGATAGTGGGCCACTGGATTTCGTAGGCGTTCGTCACCGTGGCGAGGTTGGTCCGCACGGCGTAGAGCGTGCCCGTCGCGCTTGGGCCGATGACCATGCGGACGGTCGTGTCTGCATCAACCTCGACCGGGCGTCCGCGCAGCAGGGGCTCCACGCGGATGGCTGGCGTGGTGCCCTGGAGCCAAGTCACATCGGCAAGGCTGTCCATCTGCGCCGTTTGAAGTTCGGCGGGCAGGCGGGTTGCGTAGGGAGACTGCGCGATTGCGAGGTTGCACCCCGCGAGGAGGACCATCAAAATCAGTGCAATAGTTTTCATGTGGATTCCTCCGGTTTTACATTCTCGTTTGCGGCGGCGGTTGCCGTCCAATCCATCGCGGTCAAAAGCGGGTGCCAATCAACGGCGGCCTCGTTGCGGTTCTGGATC
>MWEJ01000740.1 GCA_002071025.1 Verrucomicrobia bacterium ADurb.Bin070
GGCCGGTGCCGCTCGCGCACTGTCGCCGCGACGGCGCCGACACCGGCGAGACCGATCCGCAGCGCGTGATCGACGCGGTGCTGGCCCTCGCGCCCATGTATGGCGGCATCAACCTGGAAGACATCGCCGCCCCGGCCTGTTTTGAGATCGAGGACCGGCTGGACGCCCTGCTCGACATCCCGGTCTTTCATGACGACCAGTGGGGCACGGCGGTCATCACTCTGTCAGGCTTGCTCAACTACTCGCGCCTCTGCGGCCGCGCGATGTCCGAAATCCGCGTCGTGATGAACGGCGCCGGCGCGGCGGGCATCCGCATCGCCGATATGTGCAAGGCCGCCGGTGTGAGGGATCTTGTCATGTGCGACACCCGCGGCGTGATCCACACCGGGCGCACCGACCTCAACGACCACAAGCGCCGCCATGCTTCGGACACGCCGGCCCGCACGCTGCAAGAGGCGCTGCGCGGCGCACACGTTTTCATCGGCGTCTCGGCAGCAGACTGCGTGACGGCCGACGACGTGCGCGGCATGGCCGACTATCCGGCGATCTTCGCCATGTCCAATCCCGATCCGGAAATCCGGCCCGACATCGTGGCTGAAGTTTTGGGCAGCAAGCCGTATGTCATGGCTACGGGACGCTCCGACTACCCCAACCAAATCAACAACGTGCTGGGCTTCCCCTACCTGTTCCGCGGCGCGCTGGATGTGCACGCGCGAACCGTCAACACCGCGATGAAGGTGGCGGCCTCCGAAGCGCTGGCCGCACTGGCCCGCGAACCGGTGCCGGCCGACGTGCAAGCGCTCTATCCTGCCGAGCGGCTTGAATTCGGCAATGGCTACGTCATTCCAAAACCGTTTGACCGTCGCCTCTTCGTCGAGGTTTCGTTTGCGGTGGCACGCGCCGCCGTCGAGTCCGGCGCGGCACCGGCCGACACCGATCTCGCTGCACTCAGAGCCAGCCTTGAAGCCCGCAACGCAAACCGCGCCTAACGCGACGCTGACCGGCCTCAGTGTATGAAACGAAAATGAAACGGAGCCCCGTCACACAATCAGCATACAGTCTCCGTAGCTGAAGAAACGGTAACGCTCGCGGACCGCCTCGCGGTAGGCCTTTAGGATCAGTTCGCGCCCGGCCAGCGCCGCGACCATCATGATCAGCGTCGACCGCGGCAGATGGAAGTTCGTGAGCATCACGTCGGTCGCCTGAAAGCGGTAAGGCGGATAGATGAAGATGGTGCTGGAGCCGGCGGTCGCG
>MWEJ01000741.1 GCA_002071025.1 Verrucomicrobia bacterium ADurb.Bin070
TAGGTCCAGGCTGGAATCGAGGTGCGCCCGCACAGCACCGCCACCATCACCCGCTGGTACATGCTGTGCCCGCCGGGCCGAAAGCCTTCCAGCCGGTCGATGGGCGGCAGATCCCGCTGCGGGTCGGTGAAGGTCATCAGTTCCCCATGGATCATATCCCAGTCACCGGTCGGGCGGCCGAAGCGTGGTGTGCCGATATCCTCCTGCCTGCGAGCGTCGGTCAGTGGATCGGCGCTGCCCCGGGACAGGATCAGTTGACTGAAAATAAGAAATAGGGTTGACGCTGCCGGGGGCTGTGCAAAGTTGCCGGGCATGGCGAGAAAACTTCGGTTATCTGGTCCGTCCAATCAAGGCGCGCTGCCGCGTAGATCCGGACTCGGCGGAACGTGTGCGCCGCGTCGCTTTGGCGGAGGCGCATTGGTGACAGCCAAACGAAGGGCTGCCCCGATTCCGCTTTGTTGCCGTTTCAGGTTGACCTCTTTGAGATGACGGGTGTATGGTGCGAGTATAAACCAAAAAGGATACGATCATGTGCCGATGCCGGCTTCTCGCAATTCTGCTGCTTGCGCAGTGCGCCCATGCCGTGACCCTCGACGTCGCCCGCCTGCCCGAACCCGCGTTCGCTGACGGCGAGGTCTCGGCGGACGCGGCCCTGCCCGCGGGCCGGACGAATGACCTGCGCGCGTTCCGGCTTGAGATGACGTTCGACGCCACCCCCTCCAACAACGTGCAGGCGGCCTTCGGCCGCGACGCCGCCCCCGCCGACGGTTGCCTGGACGCCGGGGAGACCGATTTCATCATCGGTTGGGACTGCGGCGAATGGTTCCTGCGTCCGCGGGGGCTGAGGGAGCGCCATGCGTTCGCGCCCGCCGTCCAAGACGGCACGCGCACACTGACCGTTTCCATTCGCATGACTTCGCAGGGCGCCTTACAGTCGCCCGTCATGAAGGACGGCGGCACCGTGTTCACCTTCCCGGGCCTCCAGACCTCTCCGTTCCCGGACTGGCTGAATCCCGGATTGTGGACGCATCTGCGCGTGACGGCGAGGGGGGCGGACGCCCCCGGGGAGAACATCAAGGCCGTGTTCGCCCCCGGCGGGGCCCGCATCTCAATCAGATAGGCGAGCCCCCATGCACTTTGAAGCGCAAACATTCCTCGCCGTGTTCCTGTGCGGTCTGACCCTCGCCGCCTGGCTGCTGCCGCCCATCTCCTGGACGCTTCGCGACCTTTGGCATCGGTACGCCGCCCTC
>MWEJ01000742.1 GCA_002071025.1 Verrucomicrobia bacterium ADurb.Bin070
TCTGATCTCTGACCTCACGTCCTTCCCAGTCGCTGCCCCGCGTACTTCTTGTCACGGATGGGCTGCCACCACCAGGCGTTGTCGAGATACCACTGCACGGTCTTGCGGATGCCGGTCTCGAAAGTTTCCTGCGGCGCCCATCCCAGTTCGCCGCGCAATTTGGCGGCGTCGATGGCATAGCGCCTATCGTGGCCGGGGCGATCCGGGACAAAGGTGATTAAATCTTTGTAGGATTGAATCGCCTTGGCCGGCTGCTGGTTGCTGGCTGCCGGCTGACGAACGGGCTGCCTATCCCTTCTCAACAAACACGTATCATGCTCTTCAGCGCAAGGATGAAGGTTGTCCAGGATATCGCAGATGGTTTCGACCACCTGCAGGTTGGTGCGCTCGTTATTTCCGCCGACGTTGTAGGTCTCGCCCGGCCGGCCGCGCTGTAAGACCAGCCGCAGCGCGCGCGCGTGGTCCTCGACATAGAGCCAGTCGCGCACGTTGTCGCCAGTGCCGTAGACCGGCAGCGGCCGACGGTCGAGGGCGTTGAGAATGACAAGCGGGATCAGTTTTTCCGGGAAATGGTAGGGCCCGTAATTGTTGGAGCAGTTGGTGATCAGGACCGGCAGACCGTAGGTGTGATGCCAGGCCCGCACCAGATGATCGGAGGCCGCCTTGCTGGCCGAATAGGGCGAGCGCGGATCGTAAGGCGTGTGTTCAGTGAAGAGTCCAGTCGGCCCCAGCGAGCCGTAGACTTCATCGGTGGAGATGTGCTGAAAGCGGAAGGCGTCGCGCACCGTGGCGTCGAGGCCACGCCAGTAGGCAGTTGCGACCTCCAGCAGCGTGGCGGTGCCGACCACATTGGTCTGGATAAAGGCCGACGGGCCGTCGATCGAGCGGTCGACGTGCGACTCTGCGGCGAGGTGCATGACCGCATCGGGACGAAATGACGCAAAGGCCCGTTCCAGCGCGGGGCGGTCGCAGATGTCGGCCTGCGCGAAGCGGTAACGAGCGTGCGCGTCAACGTCGCGCAGCGAGGCGAGGTTGCCGGCGTAGGTGAGAGCATCGAGGACCAGGACCTCATGCTCTGATTCTCGGATGAGTTGGCGCACCAACGCCGAGCCGATAAACCCGGCGCCGCCTGTCACCATGATGCGCTGCATCGTCGCCCCCCTATTCGTCGTCAGTCATCGAGACGTCAACGTGGTCCTGCCGCGAGCCGTGCGCCGACGGCGCGAGATCATCGCCGTAGACCGGCTTG
>MWEJ01000743.1 GCA_002071025.1 Verrucomicrobia bacterium ADurb.Bin070
ATGTTGTTCACCGAATAGCTGAACTCCGGGGTCTTCACCATCGCCGTCTTGCCCGGAGGCGGGAACCGTGAGATCTTGACCGTCTCCTCGTCTTTCTTGGCACCGGCCTGCGGGGCCGTCCGCTGGCCCAGCCGCCCGACCTGAGCCGCGACAGGCTCCGCCAGACAGAAGAGGGCTGCCGCCACACACACCGTTCTCCGCAACGTTTTCTCATTATTCATGTTGACGATCTCCAAGCCGGGCCGAGGGGACCACCCTCCGCGTCACCCTTTTATCATTTAGCACACTTAATTTTATCAGATGCGCCGGGGAATGCAATACAGAAACGCAAAAACTTCACGCGACGCGCAAAACCTCCAGGGAGCACAAAGCCGGCAGAAAATCGCATTGCCTCCGGCGCGACAGGCGTGCCATAATGGCCTGACAAGAGTTGCGCGGCCCCGGAGGCCGCCCGCTGACAGCCCGAGAGGCACTGCTATGATCGCCGACCCCAACCCGCTCCACTATTTTGCCACTCCTTGGTTCTGGTCATCGTTCATCGGCTGGACCCTCGCCCAGTTGATCAAAATGACCGCCGGCTTTGTCCGAACCCGGCAAATTGATTTCCGCTACCTGCTCAGCACCGGCGGCATGCCTAGCGCACACTCCGCCATGGTCTGCGGCCTCTGCACCTCGATCGGCCTGACCGAGGGCTTCGCCTCGCCGGTGGCCATGCTCGCGGCCGGCTTCGCCGCCATCACGATGTTCGACGCCGCCAATGTCCGGCGCGCCGCCGGCCACCAGGCGCGCGTGCTCAACGTGATGATCGAGGAGCTGTTCAAACAGCACAAGCTGCGCCACACCCGCCTCAAGGAACTGCTCGGCCATACGCGCAAAGAGGTCTTCGCCGGCATGCTCGTGGGCATCGCGGTGGCGTTTCTGGTCGTGCACCTCTGGCCGGCGGCATGAGGGGGGAGGAAAAAGGAGGAGGGAGGAAGGAGGAAGGAGGCGTTTTGACCTCTGACCTCTGATCTCTGAAGCAAGGAGGCGGAAGGCGTTCCAGTACCCTTCGTCCCTCCCCGTTTATTGCTTATTACCCCTTACTTGTGACTTCACCAGCCGCGCGGGTTTCGAAAAGCTTGTACTCGATGCTGTCCAGCAAAGCCTGCCACGACGCCTCGATGATGTTCTCGGAGACGCCCACCGTGCCCCACTGGCGCGCGCCGTCGCCGGACTCGATCAGCACGCGCGTCATGGCCCGGGT
>MWEJ01000744.1 GCA_002071025.1 Verrucomicrobia bacterium ADurb.Bin070
TGCCGTTGAGGAAGAGTTCCGCCTCGTCGCCGCTGGTATAGACATAGACCGGCACGTGCTGGCCTTCCCGGCCGGCCCAGTTCCAGTGCGGCAGGATATGGAGCGTGGTGTCACGCGTGTTCCAGAGACTGCGGTAGAGGTAGAAGCGGTCCTTAGGGATGCCGCAGAGATCCACGATGCCGAAGTAGGAGCTGCGCGCCATCTCGCGCTGCGGGTATTTGCGCATCTGCTCGAAGTAGTGCATGTAGGGGGTCGGCTCGCCCAGATAGTCGAAACCGGTCCAGACGAACTCGCCGCCGCAATAGCGGTCGCGCGCCATGCGGGCAAACTCAAGGTCCGGGATGTCCGACCATGGCGCGGCGTTGTGGTCGTACGAGCAGACCTCCCGCGCTTCGACCGCGTAGGCGGTTTTGCTGCGCGCCGGCGGCACGGCGTAGAAGCCGTAGGAGCTGAGGGCCGAGGCGGATTCAGAATAGAGCACCGGCTTGTCCGGATAGACCCGCTTGATGGCGGCGTACTGGCCGCCGTAGTTCCAACCGGTCAGATCGAGGTCGTCGAAGACCTTCATGCCGATGGCGTTGGCGTGGCAGCATCCGATGCCGACCGGACGCGTGGTGTCCAGCTCGCGAATGGCCGCGCGGAAGAGGCTGCAGCGCGCACCGGTCATGCCGGGGTCGGCGGCGTCGCCCGGCTTCGCCGGCGGGATCTCGTTGCCGATCGACCAGACGAAGACCGAGGGATGGTTGCGGTCGCGCCGCACGAACTGGCGCAGGTTGCGCGTGACATACGCCTCGAGGTTCTGCTCCTTGCCGCGGCCGGAGGTGCCGTCCCATTTGTCGAAACACTCGTTCCAGACGAAAATCCCCATCTCGTCGCAGAGGTCGAGCACTTCGGGTGCCGGGCAGTTGTGGCTGGTGCGCAGGGCGTTGAAGCCCATATCGCGCAGGATTTCGAGCTGGCGGCGCATGGCCGAGCGGTTGAACGCCATACCCAGCGGCCCGAGATCGGCATGCAGATTGGCGCCGTAGAGCTGCACGCGGCGACCGTTGAGGTGGAAGCCGTCGTCGGGCGGGAAGGCGAAGGCGCGAATGCCGAAGCGCGTGGTCTCGGTGTCGGCGGCCGCGCCGGCTTTGACGCGGATGCGCACCTGGTAAAGGTTGGGCTGCTCCGGATCCCACAGGCGCGGGCGTCCGAGCGTGAAGGTGCGCGCCAGCGGCGCGGCTGCGCCGGCCGGCACGTCGA
>MWEJ01000745.1 GCA_002071025.1 Verrucomicrobia bacterium ADurb.Bin070
CAACACGGCGTCCTGCCGGAGCACACCCCTTTCCTGCAAAAGCCGTTCACGCGCGAGCAGCTCAGCGCCAAGGTGCGCGAGGTCCTGGAAGCCGAGTGACGATCACCCCGAGGAGACAGAGACGATGAGCAAGATGGATGCGGATGCGTTGACACCGCCTGCCGGACGCACACATACCCAGAGGACGATACCCTTTCTGGCGGCTCTGGCTGCGCTCGCAGCGGCCTGCTGCCACGCGCAGGCCCCGTCCGCCCGTCCACCCAATGTTCTGGTGATCCTGGCCGACGACCTCGGCTTCTCCGATATCGGCTGCTACGGTTCCGAGATCGCCACGCCGCATCTCGACAGCCTCGCCGGCAACGGCCTGCGCTTCACCCAGTGCTACAACACCGCCCGCTGCTGGCCCACACGCTGCGCGCTGGTCACCGGCTACTACCCGCAGCAACTCCATCAGGACCCGCGCAAAGGGCGCTTCCCGGCCTGGACGCGCACGCTGGCCCACCTGCTCAAGCCGCTCGGTTACCGCGCTTATCATTCTGGCAAATGGCACGTGACCGGCGCTCCCCGACCGGTGGCCGACGGCGGGTTCGACCGCTCGTATGACCTTGAGGACCACGACCGCAATTTCTATCCCAAGCGCCACCTGGAGGATGACCGGCCGCTGCCGCCCGTCGATCCGCAAAGCGGCTATTACAGTTCCACCGCCTTTGCCGACCATGCGATCCGCTGCCTCAAGGAGCACGCCGCAACCCATCCGGACCGCCCCTTCTTCTCCCTCCTCGCCTTTACGGTGCCGCACTTCCCGCTGCACGCGCCGGCCGAGGATATCGCGCGCTACCGCACGCGCTACCGGCAGGGCTGGGACGCGCTCCGCGCCGAACGCCTGCAGCGCATGCAGGCGCTGGGCCTGGTGCGCTGCGGACTCTCCGCGCCGGAACGCGAGCTGGGGCCCCCTTATGATTTTCCCGACCACCTGAAGCAGCTCGGCACGAACGAGGTCAACCGGCCGCTGCCTTGGGAGTCCCTCACGCCTGAACAGCGCACCTTTCAGGCCGACAAGATGGCGGTTCACGCCGCGATGGTCGACCGCATGGACCGCGAGATCGGGCGCGTGCTGGCGCAGCTCCGCGCGATGGGCGCCTTCGAGAACACGCTCATCCTGTTCGCCTCGGACAACGGCGCCAGCGCCGAGATCATGGTGCGCGGCGACGGCCACGACCCGCAGGCCGC
>MWEJ01000746.1 GCA_002071025.1 Verrucomicrobia bacterium ADurb.Bin070
TCGCGATAACCGAGGACATCGAGCCCGCCCATCATCCAGCGGTTGAAGGACAGGACCTCGAACGGCGAGACGATGTAGACCAGTAACAGCATGGCGCCGCTGCACACGATGCTGAGCGTGACGCCGGCCAGCAGCAGCGTGTGTACGGTCGGCGCGCCGGCCCGGCGCGCGAACAGCCAGACCATGCCCATCGCCACAGCCGCGCCGAGCAGCGCAAGCGCCTGCGCGGAACTCAACGGCCCGCATGCCAGATTCAGAGCGGGGAACGCCTGCGTGAGAAAGGCCCCCACCGCCGCGCCGCCGGCCACCCCCAACGTCCATGGTTCGGCCAGCGGATTGCGGAAAAGGACTTGCAACGTGGCCCCCGTGAGCGAGAGCATGCCGCCGACCAGCAGCGCCAGCAGGATGCGCGGCAGCCTCTGCTGGAGCAGGATCTGGGCGTGGGGCGTCTGCTGGCCGTCTCGGAAGAAGGCGACGAGTTGTTCCCCGTCCAGCGGCTCCGCGCCGATCCACGGCAACACAGCCAGCGCTGCAAGGGCTACGGCCAGATACCCGCCGAGGGTCAGCCGCGCGCGCAGGTTTGGGCTAATCGGCATCGTTTCCTCCCGCGTCACCGGCACCGCAGCGCCGCGCGACCACCAGCGGACCGCCGGTCTCGGGGTGCTCGCGCACCATGATGTCGTCGCCGTAGGCTTCCCGCAGCACCTCCGCCCGGACCACGTGCGATGGCGGCCCGTCCGCGATCACGCGTCCCCCGACCAGCAGGAGCAGGCGCTCGGCGAACAGGGCGGCAAGATTCAGTTCGTGCGTGACCACCACCACCGCGCGTCCGCGCCGGCCCAGTCGTGCCAACAGCCGCATGACGGCCGCCGCGTGGTGGATGTCCAGCGCGGCGGTGGGTTCGTCCAGCAGGAGCAGGCCGGATTCCTGGGCCAGCACCGCCGCGATCATCGCGCGCTTGCGCTCTCCGCCGGAGAGGTGCGACAGCGGCCGCAGGCGCTGGGCCGTGAGCCCGACGTCGGACAAGGCTTTGTCGACGGCGCGCTGGCCATCGGCATCGGCTTCGCCGAACCAGCCGCTGTGCACATACCGTCCGAGCCGGACCACCTCTTCGACCGCGTAGTCGAAGAGCGGGGGGCTCTCCTGCGGCAGAAACCCGATCCGTCGCGCCAGCGCGCGCCGCGGAAAGCCGGACAGCGATTTTCCGTCAAGCCGGACCG
>MWEJ01000747.1 GCA_002071025.1 Verrucomicrobia bacterium ADurb.Bin070
GAACGGCTCGTTGCTGGTGGGCGACAAAGGGATCATGACGATCGGCGAATTCGGCGACGGTTGCCGTATCGTGCCCGAGGAGGCGCACCGCGCCTACCCGATTCCCGACAAAGTTTTGCCGCGCGTCAAAGGTACGCATCAGGAGGACTTCTTCAATGCGTGTCGAAATGGGACGCAAGCCTGCGCGAACTTCGAGTATTCGGCGCCGCTGGCGGAGATCGCTCTGTTGGGCAACATCGCCATGCTCGCGGGGCTCAAGCGCCGTGTCGAATGGGATGGCGCCGCGATGCGCTGCACGAACCTGCCGGAATTGAACACGCATGTGAAAACAACGTGTCGCGAGGGGTGGTCTCTTTGATGTTTGAACCGTACTGCTTGCGGCGGCCGCTTGTGCGCGCCGCCGAGATTATCATCGTCCGCGCGAGCGCGGTCGCTCTGCTGCTGCTTGCGGCCGCCCTCCCGTCGAGTGCGCTGGAGAAGTCACCGCTGTCGCTTGACGCGCGCGCCGACTTCTATTCGGCCTATGTCTGGCGCGGCAAGGTGCTGGACCGACATGCCGTGGCGCAGCCCAGTGCGATCGCGACCTACGACGCGCGGGAATACGGCGCTTTTTCCGCGAAGTTCTGGGTGAACTGGGACTTGTCCCAGCGGTCCACCAAGGCTAAGGCGACGCGCACGGGCGGGGGAATCAACGTGTTCAATTTCACGCCGTCGTATGCCAGAGCGGTTGGCCCCGTGGATGTCACCATCGGCAACATCTTTTACACGTTTCCGGGCAGCGGCTATCCGAAGCACAGCAACAGCACGTATGAACTCTTCACGACGGTGGCTTACAAAAACCCTGTCGTGACACCTTCGCTCAGCGTCTATTACGATTACCGCGACGTGGGCGAAGGGTTTCTCGCCGACAATCCGCTCAAAGACCTCTACATCCGCGCTGCGCTGGATAAATCGGTGCCGCTTGGTGACCGGCTGCGCGCCGGCGGATGTGTCCTGGCTGGCGCCGGCACCAGCCATTATAACGCAGTCCGTTACCGGTCGCCCGGCGAGGGTTTGGCCGATTATCAGGCATCGGTCTTTTTGTCGTATGCCGTCACCGAGCACTTCTCGGCCGGTGCCACGCTGGCCTATACCGGCCTGATCGGCGGGGCCTGGGGGCTCGACCGCAGCGCCTGCGGGCCGGACGAGATCGTGTGGGGCGGCATCAATCTGCGA
>MWEJ01000748.1 GCA_002071025.1 Verrucomicrobia bacterium ADurb.Bin070
GTTCGCGCCCGCTTTCGCGGGTGGTTTGACCCCGCTCGGGGTCGTTCGGGCGGCGATGCGCTCGCCGCAGGCGCAATGCCCCTACGTCGGGGCGCTCGCCCACCATTGACCACCTTGCACGCCGCCGAGTCGGACGAGGTTGTAGGCCGCGAAGCTCCAGAGTGCCTGCGCCTTCACCTTGGCCAAGCCGATGAAGCGCGTCTTGCGCAATCCGCCGACGGTCTTGATCCAGCCGAAGGTCTGCTCGATCAGCTTGCGTTTGCGCTGACTCACCGCGTAGCCCGCGCTCGCAGCCGTGCGGTGATGCACCGCGCTCTTTCGGTTCGTCGTGTGCCGCGCGATGTGCGGCTTGATGCCCTTGCGCTTCAAAGCTGCGACGAAGTCGTGCGTGTCGTACCCCTTGTCGGCGCCAAGCGTGGCGCCGCGCTGTACGTCGGCCAGCATCGCCAACGCGCCGTCGCGTTCCGCCGTTCCGCTGGCGTGGCGCACGTCGACATCGACCACCAAGCCAATGCGGTTGTCCATGAGCGCGTTCGCCTGGTAACTCAGCTTCGCCTCGCGGTTCGAACCCTTGCGATACAGCCGCGCATCCGGATCCGTCGTGGACGCATGCGTGTCGTTCTTGCGCTGCTCGCCGCGAAAGTCCACGTCCGGATTACGTGTGCCGTCGCCGCGGTCGGAGTCGTCATCCCTCGGCTTGAAGCTCTTGTGCGACGCCCACGCCTCCAGCAGCGTGCCGTCCACCGTGAAGTGCTCGTCGCTGGTCAGCTTGCCGACGCGCGCCATCAGCACCGTGTTGCGGAAGAACTTCTCCGCCACCTGCGATCCGAACAGGCGCTCGCGATTGAACGAGAACGTCGAGTGATCCCACACCGGATCGTCCAGGTCGAGACCGACGAACCAACGGAACAACAGGTCGTAGTCCATCCGCTCCATCAGCAACCGTTCGCTGCGAACGCTGAACACGATCTGTAGCAACAGCGCCCGCAGCAATCTCTCCGGCGGAATCGACGGACGCCCCACCGACGAGTACAGCGGCGCGAAATCAGCGTCCATCTCCTTCAAGATCGTGTCCACCAGCACCCGCAGCTTCCGGATCGGATGGTTCAACGGTATCCGCGACTCCAGCGAGATGTACGAGAACAATCCGCCCTGCTGCACGTCTTCCGTTCGCATCGTTGCTTCCTTGCGTCGCTCAACCGATCATCCGCGAC
>MWEJ01000749.1 GCA_002071025.1 Verrucomicrobia bacterium ADurb.Bin070
TGGCCGCGCTGATGCCCGACCTGTCGGTGGAGGGCGCTTCCGCGATGAACGAGACGACTCACGTTCGGCTGCTCAGCGCCAGCGTGATGAACGAGGGCGCCGTGCCGGTGGCGGAAGGCACGCAGGTGACCTTCCGGCGCGGGGCGCCGGAGGGCGAGCTGCTGGCGGCCGACACGCTGGGTGCGCTGGTTTTCGGCACGAACGGCGTGTACGACGCGGGCTTCCGCTGGGACATGTCCGGGACGGTCTTCACCTCGGCGTTCGAGGTGGTCTACATCGCGGTCGATCCGACCAACGGGGTGGACGAGATCGAGGAGGCGAACAACACGGCGGCGGTGCAGGTGATGACCAGCCTCGACTCGGACGGCGACGGGCTGCTGGACGGCGAGGAGCAGCGGCTCGGCACGCGGTCCGATTTGACGGACACGGACGGGGACGGGCTCGGCGATTTCGCCGAAGTGAACACGCACGGCACGAACCCGCTGCTCAGAGACAGCGACGGCGACGGCGCGGAAGATGCGAACGAACTGGCCGCAGGCACCGACCCCAACAGCGCGACGGACGTCTTCAAGATCGTGGCGGCGGACGGGACTGACGCCTACGTGATGAACGTGACGTGGAACGCCAAAGCCGGGAGTGTGTATCAGGTGGAGGCGGCCGCATCGCTGGCGGGGCCTTGGGAAAACGCGCCGGACAACGGTGGCGAGTTCGGCGCGAGTCGCCAGACGGCGGTCACAAACGGCGTGCTGCAGTACCGCGACTCGCAGACGGGGCAGACCACTCGCTTCTACCGAGTCCGGAAAGTGGCGCCGTGAGTCTCCCTGCGGCACCATGGGGTATTCCGAGTTTTAGGGCGTGCGGGATACGGAAGCCGGGCAGTGAGGGAGCTTTTGGCCGTTCGAGAGAATCGAAAAAAATCGAGGGAATCGATTCAATCGAATCTTTCGATTCTCTCGATTCCCTCGAAATCCGGCGTCGTGACCACGACGCCCCAACGGGAGGGACGAGCGTCCGCTCGTCCCGGGCAAGCAAACGCTTGCCCCTCCCTCCCCGCGTGGTGTGCTGCGGGGCTACTCGCCCGCCTTGACGATCGCTGCGAATGAGTCGGCCTTGAGCGCGGCGCCGCCGATCAGGCCGCCGTCGATGTCGGGCTGGCTCATCAGCTCTTTCGCGTTTTCGGGCTTCATGCTGCCGCCGTACTGGATGCGGATCG
>MWEJ01000750.1 GCA_002071025.1 Verrucomicrobia bacterium ADurb.Bin070
CACCGGCCGCGGCAGCGACGCCAGCCAGGCCCCAATCTCGGCGAGGTCGAGGTTCCACTCCGGCTGCGCGCCTTGGCGCGGCCGCACGGCGTAGACGGCACACCCGAAGCCGGCCACCCCGAGCCGTGCGGCAAAGGCCTCTTGATGCGCGGCGACATAGTGCAGGCCAAACAGGCTGAAGTACGCGAAACTGCGGAACCCCCTCTCAATAAAATAGTCGGCCGCCATACGGCCGGACGCCGTCAGGTCGGATGTGACGCAGGGGAACGGATTCTCCGGCAGGCGGATGCCGGACACATTGACCGTCGGGATCCTCGCGTCAAGCAGTTCGCGGGCAAGCGACGGATGGACGATGCGCGCGATCACGCCGTCGCCGCGCCAGCCGTGGGGCAGCGACAGCGGCTCCTCGCCGCCGCGGGGATCGATGTAAATCAGCCAAGGCGCATGCCGGTCGACATACTTCTGGATGCCGACAAACACGTTGCGCCCCCATGTGGTCGCAGTTTCCACCAGAACGCCGATCCGGGGGATGCGCGATCCTCCCCGCGTGCCTAAACGTAAAGCAGGTTTCTTCATGGTGACGCAAAATCTTAGATTTTTTACGTGATTTCGTCTAGCGGAAAAACGCGCGGATATGGCACGATGACCGCTACTGGGTTTGGAGGAGACGCGGCGGTTCACGTCACGGCCGTTTGGCATTCGGGCCGAACCGGACAAACACGCTCACAGGAACACGAATACGGACCGATCAAGGAGGTCGCTATGGATACGAAACGGGTGTCGGGAAACGAACGGCGCATGACGGCGGTTCTGCGGGGCGGCGTGTTGGCGGGTGTATGGGCTGCCGCGCTGGCAGCCGGGGCCGGCGATGTCTACACGAACTCGGCCAGCGGGAATTGGAGTGCGGCCGCAAGCTGGAACGGCGCTATGCCGGCCGCGGGCGGCGCGGCGGACGCCGCCGTCGTGTTCTATGGAACGGGTGCCGTCGCGAGCACCAACAATCTGAGCGGAACCTTTCTGCTTAACCGGGTGGAGGCGGCAGCGGGGACAGTCACGCTCTGGGGCAACACGCTGTCTTTCGTGGATTCCGGCGCGGCCGGCCCGCAGGTGGTGCAGACGGGCGGCGGCTCGGCGACCTTCCGCAACTTGCTTTCCCTGGCGTCCGACACGGTGTTCAACGTGGCGAGCGGCGTGCTGACGGTCTGCCCGGTC
>MWEJ01000751.1 GCA_002071025.1 Verrucomicrobia bacterium ADurb.Bin070
CTTCCGGCTCTCTTACGCCAAGCCCGCGCACGGCGCGAACTTCGACACCATCGACCTCTTCAACAAGAACGGCCTCACGGTCACGCGGCAGGTGCCGTGCCACCCCGGCGACACCCGCACGCTCGACATGCTGCTCGCCGTCAACGGCCTGCCCGTCGCGACCATCGAACTCAAGAACCCCGGCACCGGCCAGAGCTGGAAGAACGCCGTGTGCCAGTACAAGGCGGATCGCGACCCCCGCGCCCCGCTCTTCGCCTTCAAGCGGCGGGCGCTTGTCCACTTCGCAGCCGACCCTGACGAGATCCACATGACCACGCGGCTGGCGGGTGACAAGACGCACTTCCTGCCGTTTAACCGGGGCAGCCATCCCGGCGAGATCATCTGCGGCAAGGGCAATCCCCAGCATCCCTCCGGCTACCGCACCGGTTACTTCTGGGAAGAGGTGCTGGAACGGGGGAGCTTCCTCGACATCCTGCACGCCTTCATGTTCCTCGAAGTCAAGGAGGAGAAGGTCGACGACGGCAAGGGCGGCCACAGGAAGGTCACAAAGGAGACGCTGGTCTTCCCGCGCTACCACCAGCTCGACTCCGTGCGCAAGCTGGTCCGCACCGCGCGCGAGGAGGGGAGCGGGCACAACTACCTGATCCAGCACTCGGCGGGCAGCGGCAAGACCAACAGCATCTCGTGGCTCTCGCACCGCCTCGCCAGCCTGCACGATGTGCGGGACGCCAAGGTCTACGACTGCGTCGTGGTCATCACCGACCGGCAGGTGCTCGACCGCCAGTTGCAGGACGCGATCTATCAGATCGAGCACGCGCAGGGCGTGGTCAAAGCCATCGATCAGGACGCCAAGCAGCTCGCCGCCGCGCTTGTCGACGGCACGAAGATCGTGGTCACGACCCTTCAGAAGTTCCCGTTCGTGCTGCGCGGGCTCCTGCATGCGGCGGGGGCGGAGAGCGCCGAGGCGGCGTCGGACGAGGAGAAGCGTCAGGCCAAGGCGTGGGAGGCGGAGATCGCCAAGCGCCGCTACGCCGTCATCGTGGACGAGGCGCACTCGAGCCAGACCGGCGAGACCGCCCGCGAGCTGAAGGAGATACTGGGCAAGTCCGCCAAGGCGGAGAACGGCGAGGAGGAGGCCGACTGGGAGGATCGCCTCAACCAGGTGATGCAGTCGCGCGGGCGGCAGCCCAACCTCAGCTTCTTCGCGTT
>MWEJ01000752.1 GCA_002071025.1 Verrucomicrobia bacterium ADurb.Bin070
GCGAGTGTCACCCATTTCTTCATTCGGTCTGTCTCCCCCTAAAACTTGAACGTTGAGCGTTGAGCGTTCCCCCTCACTCATTCGCGGCGCAAGTCGCGCGGCGGGCTTGTCTTTTTCTTGCGTGCCGCCGTGCAGTATACAAGAGGAAGGACGGCCGGACTTATCGAACACGAAGTAATTATTTTATCGTTTGCGAACAATCTCCGTATCTGGTAAAAAGGCGTCTCAGATGAAGACCGTGCTCTACGTCAAACATTCCGAAAAGTTTTCCGATCGCCGAAAGCTCGCCGGCGTATCCGAGTACGCCCGCGCGCAGGGTTGGAACCTTCAGGCCGTCGAAAAAGTGGAACGGACCGATCACTTGACTGAGCTGCTCCGCCTCTGGCAGCCATCCGGCATCATTGTGAACCAGAGCGCCGGTACGAGCAGAATTCCTCCCTCCCTTCTGGTTGACGTCTCCACCGTGTTTTTCCATTATCCGGCGGAGGACGGCGTTCCGCGCGAGACCTGCGTCTTCAACGAAGCGAAGGAAACCGCCGCGATCGCGGCGCGAGAACTGCTGACGCTCAATCTTGGCCAGTATGCGTTTGTCGGCTGGGACAAGCCGGTCCCCTGGTCCGAAAGCCGCAAAGCGGAGTTCGCGCGGATCATGACGCTGCACGGCAAGAACGTTTCGGTCTTCGCGCCCAATCCGAAGGATCAGAGGTCGGACCGGCTGGTCGCCACTCTGAAAGCTTGGCTGAAAAAGCTTCCGGGGCCGGTCGGCGTCTTCGCCGCAAACGACCGGATCGCCGGGGCAGTCGTGAGCGCCTGCAATCTCGCGGGGCTGTCCATCCCGGACGACGTCGCCGTGATCGGCGTCGACAACGACGAAGAGATTTGCGAGGGGACACACCCGACACTCTCCAGCGTCGGGATCGACTTTTTCGCCGCCGGACAACTCGCCGCCGAAACGCTTGACAGGCTGATGTCAAAGCGTGTGCGCGGCCCTCTTTTCGCCCGTTACCCGCCCTGTCGGGTCGTGCGGCGCGAGTCGACGCGGCGTTTCGCCCGTCTCGACCGGACGGTCGCGCAGGCGGTCGAACTCATCCGCCGCGAAGCCTGCAACGGTCTTGCCGCGCGCGAGGTGATTACCCTCTTCGGCTGTTCGCGGCGAATGGCCGAGATCCGCTTCCGTGCGGCGCTCGGGCGCTCGATCCTGAGCGAGAT
>MWEJ01000753.1 GCA_002071025.1 Verrucomicrobia bacterium ADurb.Bin070
GTGTTTTGCGCGGCCGTGATCCGTGCGGTGGATCTGCACGCGGTGATGCTGCGCGGCGCTGTGGCGCACGCCGGAAACGATCACCGGCTCGGCGCGAACGAGGCGCCGCCGGCCATCATCTCGGTGTTTGTCGGCGAGCAGCTCGCTGAGGTTTTCGAGCAGCTCGTGGCGGGCGGTTCGCGGCGTTCCAAAAAGGCCGGCACGCTGGCGGTCGGGGTCGACACGCTGCCGCCGCTGCCGAAAGACGCCACCGACCGCAACCGGACCAGTCCGTTCGCCTTCACCGGGAACCGGTTTGAATTCCGCGCGGTCGGCTCCAGCCAGTCGATCGCCGGACCGCAGGTGGTGCTGAACACGATTGTCGCGGAATCGCTGGACTACATGGCCGCCGAACTGGAGAAGGCACCCAAGCAGCCGGCGAAGTTCAACGAGGCCGTGCAGAAGTTGTTGCAGAAGGTGCTGAAAGAGCACGGGCGCGTGATCTTCAACGGCGACAACTATTCGCAAGAGTGGCACGACGAGGCGGCGCGGCGCGGCCTGCCGAACACGCGGACCACTCCTGAAGCGCTGGACGCGATGGCGTGCGACGCCACCTTCCAGGTGTTCGAAGCGTACAATGTGCTCAGCCGGCGCGAGGCGGAAAGCCGCTTTGAGATCTACCGTGAGAAATATGTCAAAGACGTGCTGATCGAGGCTCGCCTCTGCCTGACGATGGCGCGCACCATGATCTTCCCGGCCGGCGTCAAGTATCAGAAGCTGCTGTCGCAGACGGCGGCCGATCTGGCGGCGCTCGGCAAATCCGGGTGCACGACCACGCTGGATGAGGTCAACGGGCTGTTGGCCAACCTGCAGAAAGCGATGCTGGAGCTGGAGAGTGTCATTCAGATTCCCGCGAAGCTGTCGGCGGCCCGCGAGTGCCGCTATCTGCTGGACACGGTCATCCCGATGATGAACGCGCTGCGCAAGGAGGCCGACGCGCTGGAGCACATCTGCAGCGATGAACTCTGGCCGCTGCCGACCTATCAAGAGATGCTGTTCATCCGTTAACACAAGGAGGGGACGTTCGTGCGCAAACCATTCCCATTCGGTTTCTGCCGGGTCGGCGCGGCGTCCCCGCCGGTGGCGCCGGCCGCCGTGGCCGGCAACGTGTCCGCGCTGATCGACGCCGCCTTGGGGGCGGCGGAGGCCGGTGCGGATATCTGCGTGTT
>MWEJ01000754.1 GCA_002071025.1 Verrucomicrobia bacterium ADurb.Bin070
AGGTGCCCGCGCGGACGCACACGTCGGACCTGCTGAGCCGCGATCTCAAGCGGCTTGGCTTCGCCTTTGTCGGCTCGACCATCTGCTACTCGCTGATGCAGGCGGTCGGCATGGTGAATGATCACACAACCGACTGCTTCCGCCACCGCGAGCTGGCGTTGCCCGACACGCCGCCGATCTTGAGCACCAGCCAAGCGACGGGGTGGAGAAGCGCCATCATGACGAACCACGGCGCATAGCCCTGTCCCTGCGCCCCTGCGAGCAGCGGCCCGAGCAAGGCCCCAGACGCCCGGTCAAGGAATCCGTCGCCGCAGGCGGCGGGACCTGAGACCATGGTCGCCACAAGCTTATTCATCATGATGCCGCCGAGCGTGCTGCCGGCGGCGACGACGCTGAAGACCGTTCCGAGCGAATGGTGCGGGACAAGATCCACAACGAGCGCGCTGATGTTGATGAGCCACGCCAGCGAGGCCACAACGGTCACGGCCGCCAGCACCAGCGCCCCGCTCACATCCGGCGCGAGTGTGATGAGCGCCGAAAGCGGCATCAGGCAGGCGCAGACCAGCATCACGCGCATGCGGCTGTCGGCCGCTGCGCGGCCGCGCCGGATCAGGCGCCCCGAGTACCAGCCGCCCGCCAGGCTGCCCGCCCCCGCCGCCGCATAGACGAGCCACGTGACGCTGAGCTGCGTCTGCGAAAGCTGGCGATCAGCGCTGAGATACTTGGGGAACCAGAACTGATAGAAGTACCACGCGGGGTCGGTCAGGAGACGCCCGACCAGCAGCAGCCACGTGCCCTTGAAACGCAGCACGCGACGCCAGCCCCAGGACGGTCCGGAATCGCAGGGCTGCCCGACCGGCTCCGTCCGCACTTGTTCGCCGGCTGCCGAGTGTGCACGCGCACTCGGCAGCCGGTAGAGCCAGAGCCAGGGAATGAGCAACAGAAAGCCCGCTAGGCCGGTCAGGAGGAAGGCGACGCGCCAGCCGGTGCCGGCGCCCAGCCACCGAGCGAGCGACGGCCAGACCTCGGCATAAGCCACTGAAGCCAAGGGGATCATTGCATACGGCGCGGCAGCAGCACCCAAGGTCGCGCCGGTCGTATAGGCACCGATCACGAATGCGCGCGCGTTGGCCGGGAACCATTCGGAGACCGCCTTCGAGGCGGCCGGCCACACGCCGGCGCCGCCCAAGCCGAGCGCGAAACGGGAA
>MWEJ01000755.1 GCA_002071025.1 Verrucomicrobia bacterium ADurb.Bin070
GAGCGGCGATGATGGAGATCTCGGCGAACAGGCTTACAGCTCTTTGATCCGCACGTTGCGGAAGAAGATCGCGGCATTGCCGTGCTTCCCTTGCAGGCCGATGCGTCCGCGGGTTGGCAGCTCGGCCCACGGGCGGCTCAGCCACGGCGGGATATCGCTGCCGTCGGGATTTTTCTTGGCGGAGGTCCAGGCCGAGAGGTCGGCGTCTACGGTCACCTCCTCGTTGACGAGCACCTGCACGCGCTTGCCCTGCGCGGTGATCGTCATGCGGTTCCATTCGCCGGCCGGCTTGACGTTGTTGACCTTGGGCGCCAGATGCCCGTAAAGGCCGCCGTTGCGGGCGAAGGGCTGCTCCTTGGCCCAGTGCGGATGGTTGTCGTCGAGGATCTGGACTTCAACCGCGTTGGGGATCCAGTTCGCCATGTCGCTGCAGTAGATCAGCACGCCGCTGTTGGCCGCGGGGTCGCAGCGGTATTCCACGTCGAGCATGAAGTTTTCGTAATCGCGGTCGGTCCAGATCGCCTCGTCCTTGTTGGCGGTCAGGTCGCCCTTCTCATTGTAGAACCAGACGCCCGGGGTATAGACCGCGTTGCTGAGGTCCAGGCTGAAGAGCGAGCGCCAGTTCCGCGAGTCCGGGTGCGCGCTCGGCGCAAGCTGGACCACGCCCGCCGCGCAGGCGGCAGCCTCCGGACTGGCGCACGCCCCCGATGCGTCGCACGACGCCGCCCCGTCCCGCGAAAACATCGAGCATCCCGCCGCCATCATCACGCCGCCCGCCATCATCCATGCTGCCGCTTTCATGTTTCCTCCTTCAGAGTTTTTTGTCCGATTCGGCCTCAAGCTTACGAAACGCCTCACCTGAACTCAATCCCAAAGGGAGGCGGGAGCAAGCTCCGGGCGCATGGCAGTTCTGTTGGGGTCCGTGATTCGTAATCGTAATCTTGCTCGTAATCATAATCTTGAATGTGGCACGCACGAGCTATTACACTGTCATCATGAACGGGCTATTCGACCATGAGAAGTTGACCGTCTATCAGGATTCGATCCGTTTTGTGGTGTGGGCGGGTGAACTCTTGGAAACACTTCCAAAGAGTCTGGCGGCCTACGACCAGTTGGATAGGGCTTCGACGTCGATTCCCTTAAATATTGCGGAGGGAAATGGAAAATACACAGCCCCGGATCGATGCCGGTTCTTTGACATAGCCC
>MWEJ01000756.1 GCA_002071025.1 Verrucomicrobia bacterium ADurb.Bin070
CAGCCCGTCGCGCTCCCAGTACAGCGCCTTCACGAAGTCGCGCCGCCGGTTCACGAACACGAACAGGTCCCCCGAGAGCGGGTCGCGCCCCAGCTCGCCGCGCACGATCCCGGACAGGCCGTCGAAGCTCTTGCGCATGTCCGTCGGCGCGCGCCGCAGGAAGATGCGCCCCGCCGCCGCGACCGCCATCATGGCGCGGACAGCGCCTCCAGCGCGCGCAGCAGCGTCGCCGCGTCGAAGCCCGGCTCCACGCGCACCAGCCAGCGGCCCGCCTCGACGGACACGCCGGACGCGCGGCGCGGCGGCCGCAGCTCGACGAAACCGCGCGGCGCCGCGTCCGCCTCCGCAGGGTTGAGGGCCTTGCGCCAGTACGAGAACTTCCACGCGGGTATCCCGCGCTCGCGGCAGTACGCCGCCGCACTTTGTCCGCACGCCTGTTGTCCGGCTATGATCCGCCGCCACTCCTCGCGCCGCGCCTCGTGCGCGCCCGCCGTCTTTTCCTGTTCCATGTCCCGTTCTTCCTTTCGCGGGACATCATGCCTCAGCCGCTGCAAATCCGGTAGACGTGTTTCGCCGGACGCTTACATTTGAACGGTATCACACGCCCTGCCCCTTTTCAAGTTCCGCCCTTCCCGCTCCCATCCCCGATTATCTGCCTAACAGCCTCACAGTCTAACAGCCTTCGCCCCCATTCCAGCCCTCAACTTTACCACTTTACCCCGACTATTAAGGGGGTGAAGGAGTCACCCGATCCCCCGACCAAAAGGAGGATTATGGACTCTACTACGATGAAGGGCACGGTCCAGGGCTATTTCGACCGGGCTTTCGATGAGATGACCGAGACAAGGTGCGCGTCGTTCATCTCTTCGGCGCGAACGCCTTCGGGTATGCACCGAGATTGGCATTCGCTGATTGCTGCGGTGCAATTTTCCTTCCACGCCGCCCCCTTGTGCCCGCCTCACCGGCATGCTATCATGCCGCACATGTTTTTTAAGTGTCATAGCGCCGGCATGCTGCGCTGGGCCGCACAGGGCGTGCGGCTCGCAGCGGCGTGTTGCCTGTTTGCGCTGACCGTGCTCCAGGGGCTGACTTTCTGCCTCTGCGCGCCCGATCCGGACGCCTGCGGGGACCCCTGCCACGACTGCGGTACGCCGCCCGCTCCTTCCGACACGCATGTCGAGCACCTCTGCGAACACCTGGCGCTTG
>MWEJ01000757.1 GCA_002071025.1 Verrucomicrobia bacterium ADurb.Bin070
AGGGTGTGCGCCATCGCGACGTGGCGGCCGATGTTCTCGCCGAGGAAGACGTTGCCGGAGGTCACGTCGTTCACGAGGTGAAGGAAGCAGGGCACGCCGCGCATCGGCACGTAGAAAAGGCCGACGATGACGCCGGTGCCGAGCACGTTGAACATGGAGTGGGCCGCCGCGGTCTGGCGCGCGGTGCGGTTGGCGTTGAGCGAGGCCAGGATCGCGGTGATGGTGGTGCCGATGTTGTCGCCCAGCACGATCGGCACGGCTGTCCAGATGTTGAGCAGGCCGCTGTTGGCCAGCGCGATGGTCAGGCCGATCGTGGCGGAGCTGCTCTGCACGAGCATGGTCATCAGGGTGCCGATGCCGATCGCGCCCAGCACCGCGCCGAACGGCATCGGCTGGCCGGGCTGCGGCGTGCAGTCGAACGACTGGAAGACGCGGATGAAGCTGGGGAAGGTGCTGACGCTCTTCAGCTCGTCGGACATCAGCGTCATGCCGAAGAAGAGCAGGCCGAAGCCGAGCAGCGTGCGCGCGCTGCCCTGCCAGGTGGCCCGGCGCGCGATCAGCAGGCCGGCCGTGCCCGCGATGATGGCGGGCAGCGCCAGGCCGTCGAGCTTGAACGAGACCATCTGGCCGGTGACGGTGGTGCCGATATTGGCGCCGAAGACCACGCCGATGGCCTGCTGCAGCGAGAGCAGGCCGGCGTTGACGAAGCCGACGGTCATGACGGTGGTCGCGCTGGAGGACTGGATGAGCGCGGTGACGAAGGTGCCGGCAAAGATCGCGGCGACGCGGTTGCGCGTGACGTAAGCCAGCACCGTCTTCATGCGGTTGCCGGCCACCTGATGCAGGCCCTCGCTCATGAGGGTCATGCCGAAGATGAAGATCGCCAGGCCGCCCAGCACGCCGATCACCGTGCGCATGACGCACATCGAGAGCGCCTCGATCACAAAGGGGCGTGTGTGGAGGCCGCGCTCGCAGTCGGCGACCTCGGCACGGACCTCATACCGGCCGGTGGCGTCCGGGTCGGTCTTGAGCGACACCTCGGCGACGCCGGCGGCGTCGGTCTTGACGCTGCTCTTCGAGAGCTTGCCCGCCTTGCCGGGCTGGCGCGCGAGCGTGAAATAGACCGGGGCGCCGGCCACGGGCGCGCCGTCCGGCGCGGTGAGCGTGACGCGCAGCGGCTTGGGCAGCGGCTGGCCCG
>MWEJ01000758.1 GCA_002071025.1 Verrucomicrobia bacterium ADurb.Bin070
TCCATTTATTTCCAATTGGGAAGGAAACGAATCCGATGCCGACGATCAACCAATTAGTGCGCAAGGGTCGCGTGCCGCTGCGCAAGAAGAGCAAGTCGCCCGCGCTGAAGGCGTGTCCGCAGCGCCGCGGGGTCTGTCTTGTCGTGAAGACGCAGACGCCGAAGAAGCCGAACTCCGCGTTGCGCAAGGTGGCCCGTGTCCGTTTGACGACGGGTTATGAAGTGACGGCCTACATCCCGGGCGAAGGGCACAACCTGCAGGAGCACAGCGTGGTGCTGGTGCGCGGCGGTCGTGTGAAGGATCTTCCCGGCGTCCGCTACCACATTGTCCGCGGCTGTCTGGACAGCTTGGGCGTGGCCGGGCGCAACCGCAGCCGTTCCAAGTACGGCATGAAGCGTCAGAAGAAGGCGGAGAAGTAAACCATGGCAAGACGGCGCAGAGCAGTGAAGCGGGTGCAGCCCGCCGACCCGAAGTTTAACAGCGAGCTGGTGGCCCGCGTGATCCGTGCGCTCATGAAGAGCGGCAAGAAGACCACGGCGGAGCGCATCGTCTACGGCGCGCTGGAAGAGTTGAAGGAGAAGACCGGCAAGGATCCGATCGAGGTCATGGACATCGCGATCGCGAACATGAAGCCGAAAGTGGAGGTCAAGTCCCGCCGCGTGGGCGGCACGACCTACCCGGTGCCGGTCGAGATCCGTCCGGGGCGTCAGCTCTCGCTGGCCCTGCGCTGGATGTCGATGTACGCCAGCGCGCGCCGCGGCACCCCGATGCCGAAGGCGGTGGCGGCGGAGCTGATCGAGGCGTTCAACAATCAGGGCAACGTGATCAAGAAGCGCGACGACACGCACAAGATGGCGCAGGCCAACAAGGCCTTCGCGCACTATGCGTGGTAAGGCGCGGCAACGCGTCTGGATAAGCCGGCAGGTTGCCGGGACCATCCGCTGTTCTTTGAAAAGTCAGGGTGAAGGGTGAGCGTCTTGGAAAGCAAGGCAGACAAAGGTCATGTGACCGCGTCCGGCGAATCGTCGGCGGGCGGCGATGCCTCGCTTTGCAACATCCGCAACATCGGCATCGTGGCCCACATCGACGCGGGCAAGACCACGACGACCGAGCGCATTCTCTTTTATGCAGGGCGCACGCACCGTCTCGGCAATGTAGACGAAGGCAACACTGTCACCGACTGGATGATCCAGGAGCG
>MWEJ01000759.1 GCA_002071025.1 Verrucomicrobia bacterium ADurb.Bin070
GTCGGCGCGACATCACTCAGCTTACCGGACGGGACAAGCTTCACTCCGACCGCATCCTTCGCGACATAAAAGCACTCGACTTCATTGAGCGTGTGACTGGTCTTCACCATGCCGGTCGCATAATCTTTCATCTGCTCGGCATTGCCGTGGTCCGCCGTGATCAGGATGTGCGCATCCAGTTCGAACAGGCGCGGCAGCAGCTTGCCGATACAGGCGTCCACCACCTCGACCGCCTGGCGCGCCGCCTCCGGATCGCCCGTGTGACCGACCATGTCGCAGTTGGCATAGTTCACCGCGACAAAAGCGTAGGGATTGTCCTGCAGGCGGCTCAACAGCGCCTCGGTCACGTTGCAGGCCTCCATTTCAGGGTGGCTCGCAAAGGTGGCCGGATCAAAGCGGCTCGGCACATCCACCTGGTCCTCGCCCGCGTACGGCTGGGTCGATTTGCCGTTGAAGAAGCTGGTCACGTGGCGGAACTTCTGCGTCTCCGCGATCCGGAGCTGGCGCAAGCCCGCCTTCGCGATCACCTCGCCCAGCAGGTTGTCCATCCCGCCGTCCCCGCCCATGGCACCCAGCAGGTAATCGGTGAACTCGTCCCAGTAGCGGGTGAATCCCAGATAGGTGATGCGAGGCCGAGCCTTGCGCGCGCCCTTGTAATCGTCGCAGACGAACGCCTGCGTCAACTGGATCGCGCGGTCCTGCCGGTAATTGACGTGCATCACCGAATCGCCGTCTTTCATGCCCGCGTAACCGGCGATGACATACGGCGGGATATACTCATCCACCATCGGCGTTTTGTCAGGGGTCTGATCGTTGTCATACGACTCCTGAATCGCCTCGACGGCGCTCGCCGCCGCGCGGCCTTCCGCGCCGACGATGCATGCGTACGCGATATCGGTGAGCCCGTAATTCTTGGAACGGTCCATGGCGTAATACCGCCCCTGAAGCGTGCCGATGACGCAGTTGCCGACCGCGTCCATCTCCTGCTGCAGGCGCGCGATGTACTCCAGCGTGCTGCGCGGCGGCGTGTCACGCCCGTCCAGGAACGGGTGGATCACGATGCGCCCCGCCGGAAACTCACTGCGCGCGCGGCGCATCAGTTTGAACAGATGCTCCTGGTGCGCGTGAACCCCCTCATCCTGCAGCAGCCCCATGAAATGCAGCGTGCTGTTGTTCTGCTTCCAGTTCGCAATCAG
>MWEJ01000760.1 GCA_002071025.1 Verrucomicrobia bacterium ADurb.Bin070
TCGAGCGAGCGGATACCGCTCAGCGCCACGACCGCCGTGACCGGTGACAGGCACGCGGCGAGGCGCGCGGCATGGGTGACGTCGGTCTCGAAACGGTCGAGGTCGCGGTTATTGATGCCGACCGGTGTCGCGCCCAGTGCGCGGGCACGTGCGGCATCTTGCTCGTCAAAAACTTCGGTCAGGACATCCAGGCCGAGCGAACGGGCGAGCGTGTAAAGGGCGTGCAGGGTGTCATCGTCAAGAATGCGGACGATCAGCAGGATGGCGTCCGCGTGCAGGGCGGCGCTCTCGTAAACCTGATAGGGGTCGATAATGAAATCCTTGCGCAACACAGGCAGCGGCGTGGCGTCGCGGGCCTGCTGGAGGTCGGCGGCCGAGCCTTTGAAGAAGGCGGGCTCGGTCAGGACCGAGAGCGCGGCGGCCCCGCCGTCGGCATAGGCGCGGGCGATGGCGGCGGGAGCGAGATCGGCGCGGATGTCGCCGCGCGAGGGCGAGGCGCGCTTGAGTTCCGCGATCACGTGCACGCCGGGCGTGTCGAGCGCGGCGGCGAAACCGCGCGGCCTGTCGCGACGCGCTGCGGCGAGCCGTTCGAGCTGGGGTTGCGGAACGCACGCTTTGGCGTGGGCGATTTCTTCGCGTTTTGAGGCAAGGATTTTTTCGAGGAAGGACATTATTAAGTCTACTACAGGATTGAGGGGGTAGGGATTTAGCCAGGATTACAGGATTGGCAGGATTGTGGGGATGGAGGGTGCGAAGGTGTGTAAATCCTGCGTTTACGTTTGAATTGCAGGCTGTCAGCTCCGAAATTCAACAGTAGCCCATCATTGATGCCCGGGGCCAAGAGTCCTGTGGACTTCCATCGCGCATCCGATAATTAAACCGGTTAATGTGTCGATTTCGTTTTCCATCAGTTCACCCTCCTCTAGGTTTTAACGCTTGGATCCCAATTTAATCCTGAAAATCCTGTAATCTTGGCTTTGAACCCACTCCATGTGATGGGTTCATTTTACGCCACCTGCTTCGAAAACGCGATCAACTGTTCGAGTTTGTCGAGTGCCGCGCCGGAATCGATGGATGCTGCCGCCTTTTTCAGCCCATCTGCAAGGTCGGCGGCGAGGTCGGCGGCGAGCAGCGAGGCGGCGGCATTGATCAGGACGATGTCGCGTTTGGGGCCGTGCAACTCGCCGGATAGA
>MWEJ01000761.1 GCA_002071025.1 Verrucomicrobia bacterium ADurb.Bin070
GCCTAAGAGGCGTTGCGCCGCACGGATTGCAGACTTTGCCGCCGCCGTCCACTCGCCGCGCTGTGTCGTCAGCGTTGCAAGCGTCTCGGCCCCGTCGCTATAGCTGGACGCGAGCGCAGCCTGTACGGCGTCACGGTCTGCGGCAGGGCTGACTGCTGGCGTCAATCCGCGAGTGATTATCGCGTCGACCAGCGACCCGCACGCCATCGCCTCGGTCGTCCGCGTGTGCCATTCAGCCGGCCTGCCGTCGCCTGTGACCAGCCCGCCATGCTCGGCCATTGTCCGCGCGGGGCAGTCGAGGAAACCGCGAAAAATCGAATTTGTCAACATCATGGCTTACTCCTCCTCCTCTCTCCGCATGCGATCCAGCTCTGCGGCGACCCACCTGAGCGCGCAGTGGTAGCCCAATGAAAAACAAGCCGCCCCGCCCAGCAGGGCGCCGATCATGCCTAATATCGCGTTAGCCGTCATTTTCTTCCCTCGTTACACGGATCGCACAAGCGCGAACTCGCCTTTCTTCAGCGGGTTCTCGGCGATCTCCACGTTAATACCGCTCAGCGCGAGGCTCGCTTGCTCGGCCTTTAGCCAATCTGAATTGAGCATCATTGCGCCGCCGACGTGCCCTGACGGCGCTTTCCTGCAGCCAATCATCCACACAGTCAATGCACGGCTGTCGAGATCGGCGAACTCTGCCTGTGCCGCCGCTTCGTCAAACGTCTGTTCAGGCTTCAACGCCCGCGCCGCCGCCATTGCTGTCTGCTTGGCTTTGCGTGACGCCGCCTTGCGCTTCTCGGCGCGTGCTGCCATTTCTTCTCTCACTGTCATTGCTGGTCCTTTCCGTGGTGTTTATCCACTCCCTTCATAAGCGCTTTCTTCCGACGCGCAGCAACCGCCATGCGTGCCAATCTGCGGTAGTCCACATTCCGGCGTTTGCAGTCGCCGCGCCCGGCCCTGCCCATCATGCGGGCTGCCTCGCTGACACTCATCATTCGTTTCTTCATTCTCCGCTCCTTACGTTATGTACCACTTCCCACCACGTCTGTGGCGCGTAGCGTTCTAGCGGAGACTCCAAGTCTCCGAGGTACAACCTTCCTTCTCCATCCTGAATTACGGTGTGGTATTGGTCGCGGTCATACGGGTTAAACAGCGTGTCCCCGGCCTTAATGACATTCCCGTTTTTGTCCTGCATTT
>MWEJ01000762.1 GCA_002071025.1 Verrucomicrobia bacterium ADurb.Bin070
CATCCTGCTGGCGGCGACCGGCGACGCGGGCAACACAGGCCGCGTGATGAAGCAGGTCGACAAGGCGCACATCACGCTGACCGAACGCGGGCACGCGCCCATGTTGGTCGAGGGCATTCCCGCTGTACTGACACTGCCCGCCGATCCCGCGCGAACGACGTGCTACGCGCTCGATCCTCGCGGCGAACGCAAGGCAGCGGTTCCGGTGGAGGCGACGTCTGGCGGCGCGAAAATCGTCATTGGGCCGCACTCCCGGACGGTCTGGTACGAAGTGGTCATCAATAAATAAGGAGTGAAACGATGAAATCCAGTGTGCGCGATGCAGTGTTGATTCTGGGCATTCTGTCATGCGGCGCTGTCACGGCGTCGGCTGTCGAGATCGAAAATCTCGGGACGAACGGCATTCTCTCCTCTGGTTCCAGTTGGCTGGGTGGTCAGGTTCCCGGGTCCTCAGATATCGCAGTCTGGGACGGCGCGGGCGCGGCATCCGCGGGCGGCTGGCAGCATGTGCTGGGCGATGATGCAACGTGGCGCGGCATATGCGTCACCAATTGCATCGAGTCCTTGTCGATCACAAATGCCGGGGCCGAAACCCTGACGCTAGGTGCCGACGGGATCATTATCGGACCGACAAACAGTTACCTCCATGTTCCGCTCAATCAACAGAAGGCGCGGATGTCGCCCGCGTGGGTCACGGACGGCGTCATGGTCCAGCTCTGGCTGCGGGCCTTCACGCCTGAGGGCACGCTTGACGCGGCGCGCCAACGGCTCCCGCATCTCGCCGAGGCGGGGTTCACCATCATCTACCTCAGTCCGATCTGCCTGATGGACGATGACCCGCGCAAAGAGCATTGGGCGCCGCGCCAGCGCAAGACCGAGAATCCGCGCAATCCGTACCGGATCAAAGATTACGAGCGGATCGATCCGGAGTTCGGCACCCGCGAGGATCTGCGGGCGTTCGTGAACGAAGCGCACAGGCTCGGGCTGCGTGTGCTGTTGGACCTCGTGTACCTGCACTGCGGGCCTGGCGCGGTGTTGATCGAGCGGCATCCCTCATTCATGAAACGCGATGAGAAGGGCAATCTGAAACTGGCGAGCTGGGGCTTCCCGGCAATTGATTTTGGAAAACCAGAGGTGCACGATTATTTCTGGCGTAACATGGAGATGTGGGTACGGGACTTCGATATCGAC
>MWEJ01000763.1 GCA_002071025.1 Verrucomicrobia bacterium ADurb.Bin070
GTCGCCTTTGCCGAAGGGCGAGAGGTCGCGCAGCTTGCGCACGATGCGCGGCATGTGCTCGAGCACGTAGTCGACCTCGGCCTCGGTGTTGTAGCGGCTGAGCGAGAACCGCACCGAGCCGTGAACCGCCGTGAACGGCACGCCCATGGCGCGGATCACATGCGACGGCTCCAGCGATCCGGCCGCGCAGGCCGAGCCGGTCGAGGCGCAGATCCCGAGGTCGCTCATGTGGTAGAGGATCGCCTCGCCCTCGATATACTCAAAGCTCATGTTGGTGGTGTTGGGCAGACGGTTCACGCGGTCGCCGTTGACGCGCGCATCCGGACAGGTGGCGAGCAGGCCGTTTTCCAGCTTGTCGCGCAGGCGCGTGAGCGTGCGCCGTTCCTCATCCATGTTCGCAGCCGCGAGGTCAACAGCTTCGCCGAGACCCACGATGTACGGCACGTTTTCCGTGCCGCCGCGCCGTCCGTTCTCCTGATGGCCGCCCAGCATGAAGGTTTTGAGTCGCGTGCCGCGCCGCAGGTAGAAGACGCCAATGCCTTTGGGCGCGTGCAGCTTGTGTCCGGAGATCGAAAGCATGTCGACAGGCAGGCGCTTCACGTCGATCGGCAATTTGCCCGCGACCTGCACCGCGTCGGTGTGGATGATGGCGCCCGCCTCCTTGGCGATCTCGACGATCTTCTCCATCGGGAACACGACGCCGGTCTCGTTGTTGGCCCACATCAGGCTGATGATCGCGGGCGTGCCGCCCTTCAACGTGTCGCGCAGTACCTCGAGGTCGATCTGCCCCAGCGTGTCCACCGGCAGCTCGATCTCGCGGTGCCCCATGTCTTTGAGGCGGCGGCAGGGGCCCAGCACAGCCGGATGCTCGACGCGCGAGGTGATGACCTTGGCCTGCGGCCCCAGCAGTTCGGCGGTGCCGTGGATCGCCATGTTGTCACTTTCGGTGCCGCAGCTCGTGAAGATAATCTCCGAAGGTTCCGCGTTGAGAAAGGCTGCCACGCGTTCGCGAGCGCGCTGCACGTGCTTGGCGACTTGGCCGCCAAACGCGTGCATGCTGGAGGGGTTGCCGTACAGCTCGTTGAAGAACGGTGTCATGGCGTCGCGCACTTCAGGGGCGACGCACGTCGTGGCATTATTATCGAAATAGATCGGCTGCATAAGACCCCGCTGGTTGAGGGTGGTGTTTGA
>MWEJ01000764.1 GCA_002071025.1 Verrucomicrobia bacterium ADurb.Bin070
TAGACCTCCTCGACGTTCATGTTGTCCGTCACGGTGGCCGTCACCGTCCAGGGGGCGCGCGCGGTCTGGAACGGGGCGAGCGGCGTGAACGCGATCTGCGGCGGCACGGGGATGCTCTGCGGGTCGTTGGGGTCGGTGTTGTCCAGAAACTCCGCGAGGTTGGTCCAGGTATCGTTGTCCGGGTCGTCCGAGACGGTTTGGGTGCTGTTGGTGGCGAGCCCGAAATAACGCAGCTCCCACCAGTCGCTCAGGCCGTCGCTGTCAGTGTCCAGCCAGTAGGGCAGGTAGTCGCCTTGGGCCAGGCGCGGCGCGTGCATCGGGATGCCGGCGGCGGGGTTCGGCGAGGTGGAGGTGGCGTCCGGCCAGCGGGCGCCGTCGACGCTCCAGCCGCAGAACGCATAGGGCGTGTCGCCGACGAACCCGAGTTCCAGCGCGGTCTCGGTGGTCGCGTTGCTGCCGGCGCGGTGCCAGGTCACCGTCTCGCCGAAGATCTGGCCGGTGTCCGCCAGACGGTAGCGGCAGGTCAGGGCATATTCGGTGGCCCACTGCCAGATGAGGGTGCTGGGCTGACTGATCGAGAGCGCGACTGCGGTTCCCGTGCCGTGCTCGGGCACGTCGCCGGTCCCGGTCCAGCCGTCGCAGACGCGGCGGATGCCTGCGGCCGCCGGCATGGCCGCAGGCGCCGATGCGGTGAAGGCGACCGAGGCGATCACGGTGTTGGTGCCGTAGGGCGGCGTCACCGCGCCGTATCGGGCCGGGGCGCCCTCGACGATCAGGTCGACCGCATTGTCCACGTAGAACGCAAAGGTCTCGCCCGGCGCCTGCTTCGGCAGGTACACGGTTTCATTGGTGTGGTCGGCGCGCAGATAGTAGTGGACATGCGTCGCCGGCGGCATGGCCGGGATCTCGGCACGGTAGACAGCGTTGCTCAGCCAGACGGCCGGGGCTTGCTGCCAGGTGCCGGTCGGCGCGCTGTCGGTGCCGGCGGCCCAGAAGAGCACGGCTCCGCCGGGGGGCAGCGGGTTCACGGTCTGGATTTGGAAAAAGATCGGATAGGGAGCGAAGCCTGCCGTCTGCGGCGGCAGCGACGTGTGGACGATCACCGGAACGGCCTCGATCGCGCCGCGCACGTAGAGACCGGCTGCGCCGCCGGCGTAGGGGACGGACGCGCCGATCACCTGAATCCGGTA
>MWEJ01000765.1 GCA_002071025.1 Verrucomicrobia bacterium ADurb.Bin070
CCGGTCGTCGGGCGAGACCCGTTCCAGCGCCGACAGGATCTCCTCGCGCCGCCCTTTCGCCAAGGCCGGCGCGGCAGCGCAGAGCAGGCCCGGCCGTTCGCGCTCCGGCTGCGGCTGCGCCGCCAGCGAGTAGTTCCGCAAGACGCGGGGCGAGGGATTCTCCGCCAAGCCGGGGTCATGCGACAGAAAACGCAGGCGCGTCACATCCCCGCACGACCGGTCGGCCGTCAGCCCGTAACGGATGCGGAAGTGTTCCCGCAGCGCGTCGAACGCCTCCGCGTGGCGCTCGGGCTCGATGCGGCAGACGACCGCCACGCCGTTCCCCGAGGCGCTCACAAACGCCAGCATCACCGACTCGTCTTTGGCCAGCCGGTCGCGCCACTCCCCGGCACTCCCAGCCAGGTTAGGGTTTTCGGCCGCGTCGAAGTCCACGCACAGCAGCCCCGAGTGCCGCACCAGATGCTCGGCCTTGTGCCCGCCGACGAACTCGCCCGAGACCGTCACACACGGCAGCCCGCGCTTGAGCTCCGACCGCCGCGCCTTGTCCGGCTCCGCCCTGATCCGGTCAACCAGATCCGCGCACATGCCCTCGCTCAATAACAGACGCAGATCGGCTAGCGTCACTGTCTGGGGCGACGTGTCTGCCAACGTGCGGAACATAGAAAACCGGTATTCGCCGGTCAGATCCTCGCCGGGGAACCCGGCACCTTCAACTGGGCTTAGGCCGCTCATGCCTGCACCGCCTTTCCCGAGACGATGGCTGCGACACCGGTCGCCGCCTTGTCGCTGCCAAGTCTTCGCGCCGCATCCGCACATCCGGCGCACAGTCGGTCGGCGAATGCGAAGAAAAGGACGTGCCCGCACACGCGACACCTCGCGAGTTTCCGGCACTTTGCATCCGACCGGTTCTTGAAACGACAAAGGGCATAATGGGTGGTTGTTCCGGTTTTCATTTTCCACCCCCTTCTCCAGAAGCCAAGGCTTCCAACTCGGCTCGCCTGACCCGAAAACTGTTTGGGAGAACCTCGATCCTGCCAAGCCTTCCGGCCTTAATCATGCGCCAAAGTGTGGCGCGACTGACACCCAGGTATTTCGCCGCCGGAGACATCCCGCACAGCAAGGGGCCGGTCGCGGCCTCCGCCTTTGCGGGAACCTTGCCCTCAAGAATGCGGTCTATCGCCTCCTGCACA
>MWEJ01000766.1 GCA_002071025.1 Verrucomicrobia bacterium ADurb.Bin070
CATGTAAAGGTCCCACGGCACGAGGTGCGGCTGGCCGAGCGCGTAGGTCGTGGCGATCGCGGCGCGCGTGCGGGCTGTGCTGCGCGGAATCGGCGAGATCACCTGCGTGATTCCGGCCGCCTCGGCGATTTTGCCGCCGAAGACGTATTCAAGCGCGGTCTGATAGTCGGCATTCTGCGAAGATTCGCCGTGCAGAAAGTCGATGACGTCAATGCCGTGCAACACGCGGTCGGAGCGAAGCGGTGTGAGCAGGCCGTTGACCGAGACCGGGATGTAACGGCCGGGCGACCCGAGGTCGAGATCCGCGCGGAAATCTCTGTAGAAGGCGCGCATGCTCGCAACTTGGAAGTCGATGAAGGCGGGCGTGAGCGGCAGGTCACGCAAGCATTTGCGATAGGTCGCCGCGTCCGGCACGCCGTTCGCTTTGAGGTGGTCGCGATAGTCGAAGCCCGCGATGTCGGCGATCCCGAGCGACTGGAGGGCTTCGCTCGTGTGGTGCGCGGCGAGCCATGCGCGGAAACCGCTGCGGCAGGCGTCGCAGAAACAGACGCCGGCGTGACGCACCCAGCTCGCGTTCATCTCCCAATCGTCCACGTGGAGCGCGTCCACCCCGGCTTCGACGAGACGTTTGGCATCTTCGAAAAAGAGCTTGCGGAAAGCCGGATGATTGCAGCATCCGGTGAAGGTTCTGGGGCCGAACGTCACCATCCAATGCGGCGTGATTTTGTTGCCGTCGAGATCCTCGTGACGGCCCGACGCATCGCCCGCATTGGTGCGGTTGGTGGTGGCCTGGCTCTGTCCTTGCAGGCCGTTGAGCGTGCCTTGGTAAAAGAGGCCCGCGCGCTGTGCCTGCCGCACGAAGCCGGTCTCGGAGCCGTAGACCCAGAGGAGGTGCGTGGCGTGAAAGGACTGCGCCGTCTCAAGCGCGTGGGTGCGCCGCTGCCAGCGCGTGGAAAATGGAATAGCCGAAGCCGGCAGGCGGAAGCGCCCGCTGGTCGCGGGTTGAGCGTCGCGTGACGCCAGTTCAGTAACCGCCGGCAGGCTGTCGTATTTGGCGGAGGCCAGATCGGCATCGAAAAGCGCACGCAGCGCTTTTTCGTCCAGCGCGCCGCGATAGATCCGGACACGGTCGATCCAGCCGTTGAACGGGCGGATGCCGCCGAAATTGCCGAGAAAGAGGTCGCCGGGGT
>MWEJ01000767.1 GCA_002071025.1 Verrucomicrobia bacterium ADurb.Bin070
CCGGCCGTTCTTGACCGATGCGCGCGTGAGCAGCACCTCGTTGTTGAGGATGTCGTACCCGTAGCCGGTCGGCAGCGCGAGCGTGGCGTTGGCGTTCCAGTTGGTGGTGTAGCGTCCCCAGTGCTGATACGGCAGGTCGCCCACATACGCCGCGACGTCTGCCACGAAGAGGCCGCGTTGCAGCAGGTGCTGGCAGCGGCCAAGGTAGGTGATGAAGGGCGCGGCCTGTTCAAACCAGGTGACATTGGGATTGATGTGCGTGCCGGCGAAGTATTCGATGCCGGGCTTGCCGAAGGCTTGAGGCGAGCAGGTGAAGGTGTGCCAGATCAGATGGTTGACGCCGTCGATGAAGCTCTCGTCGCCGCAGCGCTTGAGAATCGCAGGGTAAGGGGTCCAGTGGCGCACCATGTGGGTGAAGGCTTCGGCCGCCGCGAGCCGGCGTCCGTAGATGTGCGCGGTGATGGCCTGCGGGCGGCTGAGCTGCCGGCCGCGCCGGTCGTTCGCGCCGGTGTACCAGAATTCGCCCTGCGGCATGTCGTTGACGCCCAGGAACGCGAGCTGGTCGGTCTCGCCGAAAACGGCCGGCGTGCGGTTCCAGGGCCCGCCTGATTCGGAGTGCCACTGAATGCCGTACTGATGCGAGAGGCGCACCATGGTGCCGTAGAAGTTGTGGAGGAAGCACTCGTTGCGCGTGCGGCGGTAGTCGGTCACGAAGCGCGCGGTCTGTTCGTCGCCCTGCACACGGAAGCCCGCTAGCACCGGCATCCAGGGACGCACGGCATAGCCGCGGAACTTCTGGAAGTCCGCCTCGAAAGAGGGCGTCCAGGAGGGCACGGCGCCCTCCCAGCTTACGTTGTAGAAGTGGGTGAGGGTCTTGGCGGCGAGCGGTCCGACATCATCCAGGAGCGTCTTGCCCATGCGGTTGAAGTGGCCCTCGACGGCCCGGGCGTCGAGGATGTCCACGTCGTACTCGTGTCCGTCGATCACGGCGTAGCCGAAGCGCAGCAGCGCGGCGCGGGTGCCGTCGGGCAGGAGGCCGTTCAGCAGGGCCGCTTCCTCGGCCGCCGTGACCGGCCCGGTGAGTTCCTGAATCTGCACGGCCGTGCGGACCGCGGTGTCCGCCGCGTCGCCGATGCGCTTGCCGGACCAGCCGTCAAACGGACCGTCGCCCGCGTTGCGCCACTCGGTG
>MWEJ01000768.1 GCA_002071025.1 Verrucomicrobia bacterium ADurb.Bin070
GCTTCAGATGCAGTTCGTAAACTGGGGCGTCGACCGCGCGTCCATCACATCCCGCGGCGGTTCCATCGCCTTCGATGCCGCCCAGTTCGGATACAAGGACAAGATCGTCGTCTGGCGCGACGGCGCGCGACACTCGCACTGGTGGATCGTGGGCCCGGGGCTCAACGCCGAGGCGCAGGAGTCGCGCACATACACGCTCGCAGGCCCTGCGTGGTGGCTCGATCAGACGCCTTTCCAGCAGCCGCAGCATATCGTCGACATCACGACAGATCCGGAGACCGGCGCGGCTACCGGCTGCACGTGGGAGATGCTGCACGGCACGGAGGTCGTGTGGTCATCGTGGCCCGCGCAATCGAGCGGGACGATCAACGGGCAGATACACCGCGCGCTCTGGTGCGCGATCGACAACGACGCGCCCATCGCCATCGGCGCAGTCGACATGCCCGGCCTCGCCGCCCCGATTGGTTCGGCCGGCACATGTTTCTCAGTCATGCAGCAGGCAGCACGTCTGCTGCCGCGCTCGGCCTGCTGGTGGGACTGCTCCGGTGCGACTCCGCTTTTCCATGCATCATCCCGCGCTGGGCTCACTGACCAGACGCTCACAATCGGCACCCATGACATCGAGTTGTTTGGGCTGCACCCGCGCGCAGACCAGCGCATGGATGCCGTGCGCGTCGTCTATTCCTACCCGGACGGAGACGGCTACGGCGCGTGGTTCGATACCGCGGGCGACGACACGCTTAAGGACGGGCCGAATACGCTGCGCGCCACAATCGAGTGCTCCACGAGCGAGATCGCGTCCAACGCTGCCAGTCACTACGGGATCGCCGCGCAGCTATACGGAGCGCTCAGCGAAACCCCGTGGGAAGGCTCTGTCATCATCCACGACACCGGCGGCGGCCTGCCGATTGTCCCGCTCGGCGCAAAGCTCAGCCTCGCCGGCGGACGTGCCGAGTGGGCCGCGATGGCGGCCACCATCACACAGATCCAGATCGATGTGACGGCCTCCGCAAACGACATCCTCAGCGTCTCGATTGGCGCCCCTCCAGCGCTCGGAGCGCAGGACATTTTTGAGGCGCTGAACATGCTGCTCGACGCCGGCGCCGGCGCCGTCGCCACCACCGGCGGCACCACCGACCCCACCCCAGATCCCGGCGACGAGGACCCCACCCCCGGCACC
>MWEJ01000769.1 GCA_002071025.1 Verrucomicrobia bacterium ADurb.Bin070
GATTTCATCATCGGCTGGGACTGCGGCGAGTGGTTCATCCGCCCGCAGGGGCTGAGGGAGCGTTACGCGCTTCCGGCCGCCGCCACCAACGGCACGCACACGCTGACGGCCTCGATCCGCGTGACCTCGCAAGGCGTCTGCCAGCCGCCGGTGTTCGAAGACGGCTCCTCGGCGTTCGCCTTTCCCGGCCTCGCGCTGACGCCCTTCCCCGGCTGGCTCAAGCCCGATCTGTGGACGCACCTGCGCGTGACCGTGCGGGGCGCTGCCGCCGCAAACGAGAACGTGAGCGCGAAATTCCTTCCGGACGGCGCGCGGATCATCATCAGGTAAGAAAAGCCTTCCCATGAGTACGTTTTCTTCCGTGATGACCGCTGTCATCCTCTTTATGTTTTTTCTGTATTTCTGTGTGCGCCTGGGCGAGTCGGAGGCTGGCAGCCATTGCCTGCGGACACTTTTCGGCAAGTTTGCGCAGCGGCCTCTCGTCGAAAAGCTCTTCATCCTGGTGTTCGTCGTGATGATGGTCGCGCACGGCGGCTCCAAAACCAACAGCGTGCCGCAGGGCGGCGGCGGAAACATTGTTGTCGTTGTCGATCCCGGCACCGTCGCGGACGGCGTCGTGACCGGGGCGCTGACAGGCGACGGCGGAATTGCTTTGCTGACAGGTCCGGAATCGCCGCGCCTCACCAGCAACCAGTACGCGGCGGGATTCGCGCTGGTGCGCGTGCTGACCAATTCAGCGCCGTGGCTGGCGGTGCCGTCAAACGCGGTGCTTCACGCGCCCTGGGGGCGCTACGGTCTGGCCGAGGACACGTTCTGGCTGCCGGCCACCAACTGGGGTTTCGTTCTCGGCACCAACGCGGCGGCAGGCGCGCACGTCTCCAGCTCGGGCACGCTCTCGCTCGATCCCGCCACGCCCAAGGGTTCGCCCCGCGCCGCCGCGATGCCCGACGGCGACACCCTCAGTTTCCTGGCCCCGCTGCAGGGCAGCCTGGGCACGGTGCCGCCGCAGGGCCGGTTCTGGCACGCGGTCACGACCAACGGCAGCGTGCTCATGACCTGGCAGGACCTGTACGCCGGACGCGACACCAACTCGCCGGTCACGTTCCAGGCCGAGCTTTTCCGGAACGGCGACTTCGCCTACCGCTACGCCTTCACCAACGCGGTCGCGCTCACCAACTTC
>MWEJ01000770.1 GCA_002071025.1 Verrucomicrobia bacterium ADurb.Bin070
CGCCGGTGAGAGAGTTGGTGCAGAGCGCACCTCCGCCGACCTGGATGCCGCCGTTTCCGTAGATGATGCTGTTGAGGGCGACCGCCAGATCGTTGATGCCGCCGCCGGTGTTGTCGGCGATGGTGCAGTTGATGGCGCGGGCGCCGCTAAAGGTCATCACCCAGCCCGAGATATTGTTAACGATCAGCGAGTCATAGACGTAGCCGGTTCGGATGACGCTGTTGCCGGAGTTGGTCGTCCGGTTATTGGCGATACGGGAACGCCGGATGGTGCCGCCCCAGGCGGCAGAACCGCGGCTGGCGACGTTATTGGAAAGGATGCAGTCCCAGACCTCCTGAAGGAGGCCTTCCGCATACAAACCGCCGCCGCGGACGTTAAACGTGTCGGAATCGTTGACGGAGACGCTCGAGGCACCGCCGGTGAGGGTAAAGCCCTCGAGCGAGCCCTTCGACATGTAGACACAGCGGACGGCATTCGTGCCGCGTCCGTAGGGGTCGGCAAAGGGGGTGTCGTCCTTCGCGCCGACAATGAAGGTCTGTTCCGCGCCCGCGCTGGATTTGAGCACGACGTCACGGGTGATAGAGACGCGGTTGCTGTGGAGGGCGTTGAACGTCCGGCCTTCTGCGTAAACGCCCGGAGCGGCAAGCACCATGCCGCCGAGCGGCACGGTATCGACCGCATGCTGGAGCGTGCGCCAGGCGGTCACGGGTGACGCACCGTCGTTACCGTCGTCACCGGCCGCGGCATCCACATAACTCACCGCCAGAAAGTCCCCCTGCACGGCATAACCGCCGGGCCGCGTCAGGTTGAGCGTCAATGTGCTGCCGCTGTCTGGCTGCTTGGCGCCGTTCACCGTAAAGTGGCGCAGGGCCGCACCCGCACCGGGCGTGGCGGTGAAGACGAGCTGGGTCGGCAGGGTGGGCAAGAGGAAGGAACCTGCCGGATCGAGCGTGCCGCTGCCCGAGGCTGAGACCGTGACGGCCGCGCCGGGGTAGGCGCCTTCGACCGCGCCGAGATCCAGTCCCGCGCCTTGCACGCGAGGAAGGCCGTAGACATCCGTGCGCTCGGACGGCGCCGGGGCGAATCCCGTCATGGAGGAATTGCCCGCATCGAGAGCCGGTGAATCAGCGAGCAGGCGGAAGTCGCCGTTGGCGGAGTCGACGAAGCGCGCGCCGCCGC
>MWEJ01000771.1 GCA_002071025.1 Verrucomicrobia bacterium ADurb.Bin070
GCGGATCTGGGGATTTTTCTGACGCTGCACGGGCTGCTGTACGGCTTGTCGCGGTTTGTGAACGGCTACTGGGCCGACCGGAAGAACGCGCGGATTTTCATGACGGCTGGGCTCGTGCTCTCCGCCCTCATGAACATCGCGTTCGGGTGCCAGTCGCTGGCGCTGCTGCTGGGCGCGGCGTGGGTGTTGAACGGCTGGGTGCAGGGCATGGGATTCCCGCCGTGCGCGCGCCTGCTGACACACTGGATCCCGCCGGAACAACTGGCGACGAAGATGTCATTCTGGAACACCTCGCACTCCATCGGCGCGAGTCTGGTGGTGGTTTTCTGCGGCGCGCTGGTGGGCTTCGGCTGGCGGTGGTGTTTTTTTGTTCCTGCGGCCATCGCGCTGCTCGGCGCGGGCCTGCTGTGGCTGGCCCTGCGCGACACGCCTTCGTCGGTAGGGCTGCCGGAACTGGGCGAGGCCGTGGCGCGCGCGAAACAAAAGGAAGATTCCGCCGAGTTCCGCGCTTTTTTGCGCAGGCACGTGTTTCGCAACCCGGCCATCTGGTATCTCTCTTTCGCGAATTTCTTTGTCTACATCGTGCGTTATGCGGTGTTGGACTGGGGCCCCACCCTGCTGAAAGAGTCGAAGGGGCTCTCGATCGTGCACGCGAGCTGGATCGTGGCGGCCTTTGAGATCGCGGGCATCGTGGGGATGGTCGCCGCGGGCTGGGCGACCGACCGGTTCTTCGGCGGCCGCGGACCGCGTACCTGCGTGGTGTGCATGACGATGACCGCGCTGTTCGTGTTTCTTTTCTGGTGGCTGCCCTCGCCGCCGATCTGGCTGGCGACAGCCCTGCTGATGGGTGCCGGCTTTTTCATCTACGGCCCGCAGGCGCTGATCGGCATCGCGGCGGCGAACCTGGCGACCAAACGCGCGGCGGCGACGGCTTCGGGCTTCACGGGCATCTTCGGCTATTTGAGCACGATCGTGTCGGGCTGGGGCTTGGGCTGGATCGCGCACCACCATGGCTGGAACGCGGTGCTTGTGACCATGCTGGGCGCGGCGGGTGTCGGCTGGCTGATGTTCGCCTGCATCTGGCGCGAGAAGCCGCACGGATATGACGCATAACAGAGGACACGCGGGAGGGGCAAGCGTCTGCTTGCCTTGGACGAGCGGACGCTCGTCCCTCCCGG
>MWEJ01000772.1 GCA_002071025.1 Verrucomicrobia bacterium ADurb.Bin070
ATACGCGCCCAGCGTCTCGGCCTGGCTGCCCACCAGTTGGCCGTCAAGATACAAGGCCATCGTGTTGTTGCCCCGTACCGCTGCCAGCCGGTGCCAGTTCCCGTCGCGCGTATTGACGTTCGCGGGCACCTTGGCGAGCGAGGCCACCGTCCCGGCCGTGTTCCGCAAATATAATCGGACGGTGTTGTTGTCCTCCAATTGCAGGTTCACGGCACTGTACATATTGTTCGACCAGTTTCCCATCAGAATCGTTGATGCAATATTTGGAGCGGTCGTACGAAAAACCGCTTCGCAGGTGAAATTAGTCATCGGGATCTGTTTGAACTTCGGCGGTGCCAGAACGATCTGATACCCCGGGAAACCCAAAGCGGGCTTATAGGCGTTGAAGGGCGCGTGCAGGTCGTATTCAGCCAGCAGGCTGTCCTTCGAAACCGCGCTGCCGCCCGGCAGCCCGAGCGCGACGATGCCCGCCAATTCGTCGGTGCTGAGCGCACGCATCCAGATACGGGCGGCGCCCAGTTCGCCGTTGAAGGCGACCGTGGTCCGTTCATCGCGACCCAGATACTGATAGTCCCCCGACAGCGGATAAGTGCCCAGGGGGGTAACCGCAGACCCCACCTCTTGGCCGTCCACATACAGAACCATCGTACTGCCGCGCCGCATGCCGGCCACGTGGTGCCACTGACCGTTGCGGGTGTTCACGTTCGTGGCCAGCAAATTCAAATCCGTGACCGACCCGGACAGATTGCGCTGATAGAGTCGGACATTGTTGGTTCCGTAGAGTTCAAAATTGACGACACCGTCCATTGCCGCTTGAGAGTGGTTGCCCATCAACGTTCCCCGGTCGCGGTGCGTCGTTCGGATCCAAGTCTCCAGCGTATAATCGCCCTGCGAAACTTGCCGCATCGCCTCCGTCATCGGCACCCGCCATTTCACGTCCGCGATCTCGGCGTGGAAAGGCCCCGACGCATGCCCCGCCGTATCGGGCACGTAGTCGAACAGGGTTCCGGCCGTGTCGGCCGCCGTGTACGGGTAGGCGGGATCTTGCACGCCGTGCATCAGCCAGCCGCTGCTGAACATGCCTGCCGGAAGCCCGCTGTCTGCATTCAGCGCGAAGGACAGGTCCTTCCCGCCCAACGAGATCACCGGCACCGGCACCGGCGTGAAGGCGAGTTTC
>MWEJ01000773.1 GCA_002071025.1 Verrucomicrobia bacterium ADurb.Bin070
CACATCCCGCCTCATCGCCCTCCTCGGTCTCAGCGCCGCCCTCTTCGCCGGGTGCGGACCCAAACGCCCGACCCTTCACCTCTATACCTGGTCGGACTATCTGGACCCCGAACTGGTCGCCGCTTTCGAGCAGGCGCACGGATGCCGCGTCAAGGTCGACACCTTCGACTCGAACGAAACCATGTACGCCAAGGTGTTGGTTGGCAGCGGCGGCTATGACGTGATCTTCCCCAGCTCCTACCAGATCAGCCTGATGGCGCAGAACAACATGCTCCGCCCGCTCGATAAAGCCAAGCTGCCCAACGTCACGGCGAACTTCGATCCCGCCTACACCGGCGTGATCCTGAATCCCGATATGACCTACAACGTGCCTTACGCCGTGACCTTCACCGGCCTCGCCTATCGCAAGGATAAGACCGGCGGCGCGGCGGTCGACTCCTGGGCCAGTCTCGACAACCCCGTCTTCAAGGGCCGCATCTCGCTGCTCAACGACTTTCGCGAGACCCTCGGCGCGGCCCTCAAGTCGCTCGGTTTCAGCCTCAACTCGACCGACCCCGCCGAGCTGAAGCAGGCGTGCGAGGTGGTGCTGCGCTGGAAAAAGAACATCGCCAAGTTTGACAACGAGCAGTACAAGACCGGTATCGCCAGCGGCGAGTTCCTGCTGGGCCACGGCTACAGCGGCGACATCGCGCAGGTCATGCTGGAGGACGCCGCAAACATCGGTTTCGCCTTTCCGAAGGAGGGCTTCACTGCCGCCTGCGACGAGATGGTCATCCCGGCGAGCGCGCGCGAGGTCGAGCTGGCGCACGCCTTCATCAACTTTCTGTACGAGCCGGACAACGCCTGCAAGAACATCCAGTACATCTGCGCGCCGATGCCCAACAAGGCGGCGCTCGCCAAGCTGCCGGCGGAGTACCGCGACAATCCTGCCATCCTGCCGCCCGCCGAGGTGATGGGCAAGGCCGAGGTGCTGAGAGATCTGGGTGCCGCCAACAAGCTCTATTCCGAGGCCTGGGACACCGTCAAGGCGACGGAGTGAGGGGAACGCCGAACGCCGAACGAAGAACGAGTGAGGCCGGGGAGGGGATCATGCACCTGATTGAATTTGTGCCGCCGGTGCCGCACCGCCTCTGGGCGCTCTGCCGCCAGATGGGCATCACCGACGTGGTGGTCAA
>MWEJ01000774.1 GCA_002071025.1 Verrucomicrobia bacterium ADurb.Bin070
ACCTCGCACACCTGCGGCTTGGCCGCATAGCGGGCGGCTCGGCACGACTCGTCGGCCAGATGACGGAAGGCGGGAAACCAAGGCTGCATGGGCGACATCGGATTGAAATACCCCGACTTCTCGACATTGCCGCGCGCGTCGAGCGGCGCGATGGCCAGCACATAGCGATCGATCTTGTGCGCCGCGCAGAGCCAGAGCATCTGGCGGTGTGTCGCGAGCGACAGGTCGCTCGGCCCCAGCGCAAACAGTTCGGCCAGCCCGCCTTTGCCGCACCGGCCGGCCGCGTGCTGCGCCACGGCGAAGGTAATCCATTCAATCTTCCCGGGCTCCAGCCGGGTGCCGATCTCATCCATGCCCGGCACGGTCAATCCTTTGAGCGCGTGCAACGGGTCGCCGTTGTACAGGGCGGAACTCTCCGTGCTGTTTTCAGCGATCATGTGTCCGGTCGATTCGATACCGACCCGCCGACACCAAGCGGTGATCGGATCGAAATGCGCCTTGCGGAAACGCCGACCGAGCAAGCCGTAGTAATCCGCCCACATCGCATCTTTGGATGGATCGGACAGATAGGCCTGCACATCCTCGCGCAGCCCACGCCCGGTGGCGGCGCGGTACTCTTCTTCCGCCCCGTCGAAATAGCGGAACAGCAGGTCCGGCTTACGCGCGAGCGAAACCGGCGTGGGATGCGCCGGTTCATCGGTGAAAATGCCGACGACCGTCCCGCCCAAATACGACGCCAGCCGCTGTTCATAACGCTTGTGCGTCAGTTCGATGAAACGTCGCATGGCCGGCAGGCTGTAGTTGTCGGCCCAGCCGGGAGCATGCACGACCTGCCATGAATATGCGCCGTCCGGCTGTTTGTTGACCGCGAACTGACGGGATTCGAACGCGGGGTTTTCTGCCGGCACGCGCCCCTTGCACGAACCGCTCGGCCAGTTGTACTCATCATACAGCCAGATCTTCATGCCGAGCCGCTTCGCGTGTTTGCAGAACCACTCGCACATCTGGAGCCACTCGTCGCCCATGTACGTCAACTCCAGGCCGCTGCGCGGATAAATCAGATACTGCTCAACCCCTACCGCCTTGTAGGCCTCCAGCGTTTCCTGAACGGTCTGCTCGTCAGGCTTGCCGGTGATCGCCCCCATCGGGATCAGCGGGCAGACCGGCGCGGC
>MWEJ01000775.1 GCA_002071025.1 Verrucomicrobia bacterium ADurb.Bin070
CAACCCGGACATTCTGGATTATGTCCGTAAAAACCTATGGAACAAGGGCGTGAGCTACCGGAACCTGATGGTGACCTCCAGAAGCTTTCGCACCGATCCGATGACGGCCCTGCGGGACAAGAAGCGCGAGCTGGTTCAGACCATCACGCGGCACATCGACGCGAACGAGTTTGACGACGCGGACCGGCATCTCAACCTGCTGCTGGATTTGGACGATAAAGACTCTTTCGCGCTGCTCAACAAGGCGCGCATCGCGATCGAACGCCGCGACCTGCCGGAAGCGGGCCTTTGGATGGACTTGGCCAAAGAAAACAAGGTGCCGCAGGAAGATCTGATCTGGCACGAGGCGGCGCTGCTGATCCTGGACGGCAAACGGGATGAGGCGCGCGAGATCCTCAACGCGGCCATTCCGTCCCGCCCGGGCGACATCCGCCTGTGGGGCCTGCTGGCTGAGATCCTGCTGCAAGCCGGCGAGTATCCGGAGCTGGAAAGCCGCGTCTATCCCGCGCTCCGCAGCGCGGCGAGCAAGAGCGAGCATTACCTGATGCACATGGTGCGCGGCTACATCCTGCGGAACAATGGTCCCAAGGATTATCCGCTCGCGCGGAACAGCTTCCTGCGCGCCCTCGCGCTCAACCGGCACCTGCATGCGGTGCGTGAAGACTTGTTGCGCCTTGACGACGCGCTGGATGTGCCGGCCTTTTGTGAAGAGGACGCCAAAGAAGTGCTGCGCCGCAATCCGGAGCATGCGTTCGCCAACTATCTGTGGGGCTCGGTCCGCCTGCGGCGCGGCGAGCTGGATCTGGCCGAAGACCTTTTCACACGCAGCCTCGAAAAGGAGCGCAACGCCCCGGCGTATGCGGGGCTCGGCGCGGTGCTGCTCGAGCGCGGTGCGATGGAACAGGCGGAGAAATTCCTGCGGCGCTCGCTGGAACTGGACGCGCAGCGCCTCTTCACGCGCCATGCCCTCGCCCGCCTGCTGATCGCGACCGGGCGGCTGGACGAGGCGTCGCGCGCGCTGGAAACCGTGCTGGCCGACCTGCCGGATGACCTTGACGTGCGCTTGACCTGGATCAGCCTGCTGATGCGGCAAAAGAAACTGGACCACGCGGCCATGTTGGTCTCCGACCTGCTGGATGACGAGGAGCTGCTGCCGTCCCATATCCGAAGC
>MWEJ01000776.1 GCA_002071025.1 Verrucomicrobia bacterium ADurb.Bin070
ACGAAACCGGACACAATCGGGCTCACGGCTGAGGGGCTGAGATGCGCGCTCGTGTTTAACCGCATCCTGCGCGTGTCGGTCGGCGTGAAGCTCAACAGCGCGCCCTCGCGGGTATATTCGGGAAACAGCATCTCGGCCACCCCGTCCGCACTGTTGGCCGACGAAAAGGCCCCGAAGCCCCGTGATGCCTCAAGCACGGCGAAGCTTTGCGCATTGGTGTCGCCTGCCGTCTCCGGATGCATCATCCGATAGGCCGATGTACCGTTTCCGCCGGTGATCCTTAGCGTGGCGCCCGCATTCACCGCATCATCGATGCCCGCTTGTCCGGTGAAAGTGCCACCGGCCAACACGAGTGAATTCAACGCGGGAAGGGCCGCGTTTTCAGCAAGCGTCAGATAGCCTTCGGCCACCTTGAAAAAACCGTCGAACCCATTGGTTTCCGCCACGGTCCAGGTGTGCTCACCCTTTTTCGTGAACGTTGCGGTGCCTTGAGCGGCGAGCGTCACGCCCGCCTGCGCTCCGCCCCCATACCCCACGCCGCTTGAGGGCACAACGAACGAGACCGAAAGAACATCGGCTGGGGCATATCCTTCGCCCGGACAGGTCACCGCCACGCGTTCCACCGTTCCGGTGCGGCTCATAACCGCCACGGCCGTGGCGTTGCTGCCGCTACCGCCCGCGATAACCACGCGCGGTGCGGCCCCATAGCCACTGCCAGGGTTCGACACGGTGATCGCGCCGACCCCGTATCCCTTGGCTGTTCGGAACGAAGCCTCGGTCCTGAAGGATGCGCCGGCGTCTATCGTGCCGCCTCGCGCAAACACGGTGATGTTCGAGATACCCGAAATCGGCGAGACCGGCACCCCGGGCCTCCAGCGCAAGGTGCCGCCATTGAAATTGACGGCTGCCTGATTGTTGGCGCCACCCCAGCGGCTTAGATAATACGAAAGATCAACCAGCCCGCCGTTCAAGTTCAGCGTCGCGCGCACAGCCGGCGACGCGGTATTGCCCAGCCCGATGTTGCGCCCGGTCAGCACTGCATCGCCGTCCACCGTCAGAACGGCCTCATGAGCCACCGTGCCCGAAGTCTGCGTTGTCCATCCGGCCAACAAAACGGCGCGGTCAGGGACCGACACCGTCCCGCCCGAAAGATACACTTCACTGCGCGCG
>MWEJ01000777.1 GCA_002071025.1 Verrucomicrobia bacterium ADurb.Bin070
CGGGTTGTTGTGCTTCACGATGACGGCGCACGGGGTGTCGTCGAGGTAGCGCAGGATGTTGAGCGCGTTGTCGGCGTCGGTCAGGTTGGTTTTGCCGGGATGCTTGCCCGACTGCAGCAGCTCGGGATCGGAGGCCAGATAGCGGCCCGGCGCGAGGGCCGTGACCTCGCCCAGCGCGAGGTTGCCGTTCACGAGCTTGTAGAGGGCCGCCTCCTGGCCGGGATTTTCACCGTAGCGCAACCCCTTCTCCTCGCCGTCGATCACCCAGGAGACCTTTTCGTAACAGAGCGTCTGGCGGGAGTCGCCGTCGATGAAGGAGATCTCCATACGCGGCGTGAAGTGGTCGTCCATGATCGTCTTGTAGGCGGCTTTCAGGTCAATGGCCATGGGGGCACCTTTTTAGGTTTCGGGTTTCTGGTTTCGGGTTTCTGGTTGAGCGTTCAACGCGACTGAAACAAGGTAAGCGTATTAAACCACAAACCGCGCTGCGCTGCAAAGGGCGCGGTTTTAAAGAGGAAGGCGTTAGAAAGACGCCTTCTTGCCCTTCGTGGTGAGCTTATTGGGCTGCGGGCTCAGTCCGCATTCGGTCAAGGCACTCCAGAATGTACGCGGCATGGACGAAAGCGCCCAGGCTGACATCGCTTTTGAGCGTGAGCGTCACGTCTTCGGACGTGATGTGATTCTTGTGCTGCGTCCGCGTCACGATCAGGCCGATGACCGCCAGCGGCAGCTCGGCGACGGGTGTCGCCACCGCCACCGGCGCGCCGCTGTCGCCCGCAAAGGTCGCGCCGGAAAAGTGGACGACGGGGTAGTGGGCTGCCGGAAAGAGCGGGTAGCCGCTGACCGTACCGGTCCTGTACAAGGGAAAGGCGGCTGAATTGGCCTCGATCCGGTGCGGAAAGCAGCAGTAGAAAAGCGGGGACCCGATGGAGAGCCCGGAGGCGCGGGCGCGCGCTTCGCCGGCCAGCGCTTCGACCGGCAACGCCTCGAAAACGGCGTTGGTCGGCAGGGTGCAGCGGAGGACCGCGATATCCTGGGTCGGATGGCCGGTCCACAGGTCGCGGCTCCCCTCGCGGATCATGACCTTGTGGTCTAGGCGCTGCCAGCGGTTGGTCGCGTCCTTGACGCGGCAGACCAGCAGGACATGGTCGCCTTTGGCCCGCTCGAAC
>MWEJ01000778.1 GCA_002071025.1 Verrucomicrobia bacterium ADurb.Bin070
CGTGGCGAACGCGACGACGGGCCGCTCGCGATAGTCGACGCCCTCCATCACGCCCCGCTCGCCCAGCGCGGCCCTCACGGCGGGAAGATCCGTACGCGATAGCGGGACGCGAAGACCGAAGGCCGCCTGGGTCTGGTGGCGCAACACGTTCAGAAACAGCACGTCCTCCCCGTCACGGCGCGAGAGCGTCGTCTCCGCCGTCTGACATGGCGTCGGCCACGTGTTCAAAAGCGGAAAAAGATAGCGCGAGGCGTCGCTCACCAGCACAACGGCACCCAGCAGCGCGGCCTCCGGCGCCTCTGAAGCAAACAGCGGGGCCACGGCGCTGAGATGGGGCTCACCCGATTCGCCGCCATGCAGATCGGTCAGCACCGGCCGCCGCTCGCGCACGGCCTGAGCCAGCGCGGACTCGAATTCGTCATGCAGGCACGCCTCGTTGGAAAGGCTCAGCCGGATCTGCCGCGCGTCATCGACCAGCACGACATCCGCGTAGCCGAAATGCCGCGCCATCATCCGGAAACGGCCGAGCAACGGGCGGGCATTCGGGTCGTTCGGCGCGGCAAAGTAACGCGCGGCCAGCTCGCTGATATGCGGGTCTTCCTGCAGCGTCGCGGCGTCGCCCAGCCGCTCCTCACGCCACGCCGCGATCTCGTCGGCCTTGAGCCGGCCGATCGACACCAGCGTGTCGACCGCCCGCCGGTGCACGAACCGGCTCTGGCTGCGATAATACCACGCGCCGACGACGATGACAGCCGCCAGAGCCGCCAATCCCGCCGCGACCGCCCAATACGTAGACATCTTGTCTTGCGCGTTCATTGCCAGATCACCCGTCTATTCCCTGCCTGCCGAAGTCCTTCACCAAGCAAGCCATAGCCGTCATCATGTCAAAACCGCATCTGACGCGCAAGGCAATCGGTGGGTGGCAGGGTGCGCAGGGCGCATGGCAGTTCTGTTGGGGTCCGTGATTCGTAATCGTAATCTTGCTCGTAATCATAATCTTGAATGTGGCACGCACGAGCTCTTACACTGTCATCATGAACGGGCTATTCGACCATGAGAAGTTGACCGTCTATCAGGATTCGATCCGTTTTGTGGTGTGGGCGGGTGAACGCTTGGAAACACTTCCAAAGAGTCTGGCGGCCTACGACCAGTTGGATAGGGCTTCGACG
>MWEJ01000779.1 GCA_002071025.1 Verrucomicrobia bacterium ADurb.Bin070
GGCGTGGTGCTGGTGTGCGGCTCGCTCTTCCTGGCCGGCGACGCGCTGGTGGCGCTGGGCGCCTACCCGTGGCCGGCCGCGCGCCGCGACGACAACGAACTTCTGAAGGCGTGATACGCCCCCCCCCTCTTCAAGGAATCCGACATGAACGAACACTCCCCGGTTGAAGTCATCGCGCGCGGCGTCTGCGTCGTGGACGGCCACATGCTGCTCTGCCACGGCAAGCGCTCCGCGCTCACCTATCTGCCGGGCGGGCACATTGAATTCCGCGAGACTGCGCGGCAGGCGCTGAAGCGCGAGATCGCCGAAGAGCTGGGGCGCGCGTCGACGGCCGGCCGTTTTCTCGGCTGCTGCGAACACGCCTTCCTGCAGAACGGCGAGCCCCACGCCGAGATCAACCTGGTATTCGAACTGGCCATTCCGGGCCTCGCGCCCGGTGCGCCGGTGGCGGCGGCCGAGGCCTGGATCGGCTTCCGTTGGCAACCGCTGAATGCCCTGCACGAGGCGCGGCTGGAACCCGCGCCGCTGTGCGATGCGCTCGCCGGCTGGCTGCAGCACCCCGGCGGGCATATCGTTTCAGGCGACGCATGGGAGTCGGTTACTTGAGAATCAGCGCCTTCTCCGCAATCAGCACCGGCGCGTCGTAGAACGGCACGTCTTTGAAGAGCGTGAACACGCCCGCCTTCACCATGCGGTCGGCCGGCAACTCATAAACGCGGCCTGTGATCAGGTCGACCCAGACCGGCTCCTGAAAGACGAGATCTTTGACCGTTACCTGCGCAGGACGGGTGACAAAGGCGTCGTCCGGCGTACCGGAGTTGTCCCACAGCACGACCAGCGGCGCCCCTGTCTTGACGTGGCGGTAAGCGAAACAAGCGCTCGAGGCGTCGGCCATGACGCTGACCGCGGGCGCCGTCACGCGCGCCAGCGTGTCGTCAAAGACCGCGACCGTGTTCTGCACCGCATAGTACGCCAGCTTGATGCCGTCCACCCGCCGGTCGGCGGTGGCATGCAGCAGGCCTTTGCGATTGATCTCGCGCCCCTTGTGATTGAAGTCGCAGATCGTGAAGACGGCCGATTCGACATCGTGCCCGAGATCGCCCAGCATGCGCCGCAGATCCCATTTCGCCTGGCTGTATTCGGTCCAAGGATGGTTGGACAGCGCG
>MWEJ01000780.1 GCA_002071025.1 Verrucomicrobia bacterium ADurb.Bin070
AGGTTAAAAGCCGAAATCAAGCTGACCGGAGACCGTCACCTTGCGCCCGTCCGGCAGTGCCGGATCCGACGTGTCATACACGCAAAACTTGATGCCGGGAAAACGCCGCGCCAGTTCCTCCTGGATGTAGCGCTCCACGGCGCGCACATTCGCGATGTCGTCATCCGAGAAGCCGACACTGATCGGGCGTCGCAGAGATTCCGAGCCGGCCCGCGACAGGATCCGGATCACATGCTCCACGAAATCGCGGATCGCGAACTGCTTGGCATGTTCGGACGAGGCGGTGCCCGTCGACGACTCGGCCATCCAGCGCTTGAACGCCGGATTCGTCACCGCGTGATAACGATTGAGGTCCAGGTAGTACGTCAGCTCTTCCTCGTCCGTGCCGAACGACGTGCGTCCGTCAAAGCACGCGCGATAGCCTCTGAGGTTGGCCATCATCTCCTCCCGCTCGGCGCGGGTCAGCACCACATCCACAAAAAGGCGCACCGCTTTCTTGAGCGACTCCGACTCATGGCCGCGGGCCGTGACGATCGCGAACAGGCGTCCTTCGCGCAGCGTCTCGCGCAACGTCTCAAAGCTCGGTCCGGGAGCGAGCGCACCGGCCATGACCCGTTCAAGCGACGTCCGCGTGTCCAGCAGGAACCGGCTCTCGCTTTCGCCTGCCGCGTCCTGAAACTCGACAAAGGCGTTCGCCCACTCGCCGCCCGGCGGCCGGTAGGTCTCGGGATCGTTGCGGACGACCGCGAACGCGGCCGTCGAGACGCTGTGCGGCCGCCACGACCCGTCCGGCATGCGCTTCTCGAGGTGAATCCGCGTCGGCATGTGCAGAATGTTGTCGTCCCAGTCAAAGATGTAGTACTTGAAATCGCGTTCGGCCACTTGCAGATTGACGTTTTTGGCATGACGGGTCATCGCGAGTAAGGTATGATGCCCAACGACACTTGTCAATACCATGAAACGGACCGTTCTTATCACAGGCGCCGCGCGCCGCATCGGACGGGGCATCGCGGAAGCGCTGGCCCGCACGGGCTGGGATGTCGTCGTCCACGCCTGCCGCGCGACAGCGGAGGCCGAGGCGCTGTGCGCCGCTTTGTCGACCGACACGGGCGCACGCACCTGGCATGTCTCGGGCGACCTCTCGGCGCAGGATGGCCCGGAAG
>MWEJ01000781.1 GCA_002071025.1 Verrucomicrobia bacterium ADurb.Bin070
ACAGGCGCGCATAATTAACAGGACATAAGCGGCGACGGTGTGGCATACTGGGGTCGGACGGAAATCTCCATGCTGCCGCGCCTCCTACACCTACATCCCGCAACTCACCGTCGTCTGATCCGATTGAGCAAAGAAGCCGAACGTGATGGGGCCTACCGAGTGGCCAAACGGCTGCAAGCCGTGGTACTGAACGCCGAAGGCCGCACCAGCGGCGAACTGGCTGCGGTTCTGAAGGCGCCGCGCTCGCGAGTCTCCGAGTGGCTGTCGCGGTATCAGCAGCACGGCCTGGAGGGCTTGCTGGAAGGATACCGGTCCGGGCGGCCGCCCGCGCTAACTCCGCAACAACGCATGCAGTTGAGCGATATTCTGGACAGCGGTCCGGTCAGCTACGGTTTGGACAGCGGGGTGTGGACCTCGCCCATGATTGCCTGGGTGATCGAGGAGGAGTTCGGCGTTCATTACCATCCCGGCCATGTACGCAAGCTGCTACACGGGTTGGGCTTTTCCGTGCAGCGGCCCCGACGGGTGCTGGCGCGGGCCGATGCGGCGGAGCAAGATCGCTGGCACCGCCGCACCTACCCCAACCTTAAAAAAAAGCCCGCGCGCGGCAGTGGGCGTTGATCTTCACCGACGAAGCCAGTTTCCGCCAGGACTCGACCCTGCATGCGACCTGGAGCCGGGTCGGCCATCCGCCCGAGGTCCCAGTCACCGGCGAGCGCCACAGCGTGAAGATCCTGGGCGCGGTCGAACTGTGGCGCTGCCGCTTCCACTACCAATCCGACAGCGTGTTCAACGCCTCGACCTACCTTGCCTTTCTGGAGCAGTTGGCTCGCCGGTACAGACGCCAGGGTGCCGTGCTGATCCAAGACAACGCTTCCTATCACAAGGACGGAGACGTGTGGGCCTGGTTCCGCTCCAATCGCTCCTGGCTTGAGGTGCACCAACTGCCGCCCTACTCGCCGGAGTTCAACCCCACCGAACGGCTCTGGCAACACACGCGCAAGAGCGGCACCCACAACCGCTACTTCGCCACCCCGACCGAGTTGCTCGGCACGCTGTCGCGAGTCTTCGCCGAAATGCAGTCCTGCCCCGATCTGATCCGCCCCTATCTGCTTCCTTTTTGTTGACCGCCATGTCCTTTTATTTATGCGCGGATGTATA
>MWEJ01000782.1 GCA_002071025.1 Verrucomicrobia bacterium ADurb.Bin070
GCCGGGCTGGTAGACGGCAACCGGCACCGGGGTGCGCGTATGCTTGCCGAGCGCCAGCGGCACCGGGTGGTCGGGCAGCACGCAGTAGGCGACCGACGGACCGCCGGCATCCATTACGCGGCCGACGAGGCGCCGGTCGAAATCTTCGATCGCCTTCATTTTGAGCGCCAAGTCCTGCGCGTGCGAGACCTCGTCGATCGCCTCGACATGCACGTAGACAAAGTCATAGCCGTCGGCGAGGGCTTTCAGGGCGGCGTCGGCCTTGCCCTCGTAGTGGGTGTCGATGTAGCCGGTCGCGCCGGGGACCTTGATGACGTCCATGCCCATGCAGCGGCCGAGACCGTTGATCACGTCGACGGCCGAGATCACCGCCGCACGGATACCGTAGCGCTGGCAGATATTGTGGATAGCGCCGGCCTTGCCGCCGCTCCAGGGCCAGATGCCGTTGGCCTCGCGGCCTTTGAGCACGTCGGCGGCGCGGGCGATCAGGTCGCGCAGCACCGCCGCGGTGTGCTGGCCTTCGGTCGACTTGGTGCGCGGCAGGTGCTTGGCAACCGGCTGGCCGTGGTTGTCGTCAGGCTTGTCGTACGAGATCGCCGCGCTGTACGCCGGCCCGGAGAGCACCAGCAGGTTGCGGTAGCTGACGCCGGGATAGAAGCGGATCGTGTCGGTGCCGAGCGCACCGTTGAGCAGGCGGATGGCCTCCTCGGCGTCGGCCTGGGCGATGTGTCCGCCCGAGAAGTCGCGCAGGATGCCGTCCGCGTCCACCGTCACCAGGTTCATGCGGAAGGCGATGTCGTCCGGGCCGAGCGGGATGCCCTGGCTGGCCGCTTCGAGCGGGCCGCGGCCGCACAGTTCGGTGGCGAGATCGCAGCCGAGCACCGACATGTTGGCCACGTCGCTGGAGGTCGGGAAGCCTTCGGGCAGGGTCAGCAGGGTCCCGCTGCGGCCGCAGCGCGCGAGGGCGTCCATGTGGGGGGTCTTCGCCGCCTGAAGCGGGGTCAGGCGACCGAGTTCGGCGATCGGCTCGTCGGCCATGCCGTCGCCAAGGAAAAGAACAGTCTTATGCGGTTTCATGATGTGGCGATAGTCTCTCAGACGCGGGCGAGGCTGTCAATGTCCGGCAACGCGCGCGCCCCCGCAATCGGTAAC
>MWEJ01000783.1 GCA_002071025.1 Verrucomicrobia bacterium ADurb.Bin070
GTCCGCTCCTGCGCGCGCACTAAGGTGAACAGGCGAGTCGGGAACGCGGGCGCATTTTGGAGCGCGGCGGCTTGCCGCCGCTTTGGAAAGCGGGAGCAAGCTCCCGCACTCCACAAACCGGTCGCAGTCCAACGTCCGTTTTCCAGAGGATGCTATGCGCCGCTGTATCCTGCATGTCGATATGGACGCCTTTTTTGCGGCGGTTGAGCAGCGCGACCATCCCGAGTGGCGCGGCAAGCCGGTGATCGTCGGTGCGCCGCCGGATCAGCGCGGCGTTGTTTCGACCTGTTCCTATGAGGCGCGCGTGTTCGGCATCCACTCTGCCATGCCGTCGCGCGAGGCGTATCGGCGCTGCCCGCACGGGATTTTTGTGCGGGGCGACATGGCGCGGTATGCGGAGGCTTCGCACCGCGTTTTCGCCATTTTTGAGCGGTTTTCTCCGATGATCGAGCCGGTGTCGATTGATGAGGCGTTTGTCGATGTGACCGGCTCGCGCCGGCTGTTCGGCGAGGGACCGCGTATCGCTGAACAGATCCGGGCCGCGATCCGCGCGGATGTCGGCCTGACCGCATCGGTCGGCGTGGCCCACAACAAGTTCCTGGCCAAACTCGCCAGCGAACAGGCCAAGCCGGACGGTCTTTTCGTGATGCCTGACGCCCGCGACGACGTGGTCCGGTGGCTGGGCGGGCTGAAGGTCGGCGCGCTCTGGGGAGTCGGCTCTGTCACGCGCGAAACGCTCGAACGGCGCGGGCTCCGGACGGTCAAGGATATCCAGAGCGTCGATCTGGAAACGCTCGGCCGCATGCTGGGCGAAAGCTTGGCCGCCCACCTGCACGCGCTGGCCTTCGGCGAGGACTCGCGCGAGGTGGAGCCCGAGTCAGTCGAGAAAAGCTTGTCGCGTGAATACACCTTTCCGGAGGATTGCCGCGACCGTGAGCGTGTGCGGGAGGTGCTTAAAGAATTGTCGGATGAAGTTGGACGCCGCGTGCGTGCGCACGGGCGGTATGCAACGGTGGGGCGTCTCAAGTTGCGCTGGTCCGACTTCCGCACCATCACGCGCCAAGCCCCGTTCGAGACCGCAGTCTGTGACGATTTCACCCTGCGCGCGATGGCCCTGCGCCTGTTCGATGCCGAACGGCTGGTGCAGCCCG
>MWEJ01000784.1 GCA_002071025.1 Verrucomicrobia bacterium ADurb.Bin070
ACTGTTCTGTTGAAGAGCGTCTAGCCATGGCATTCAACCCTGTCTGCGGGTGCCCCGCACAAAATCCTCATCCTCGGGCCCTTCCGGCAAACCGTCCGGCCGGCGCGCGGGCCACGCGCCGGCCTCCCGGTGACTGGCAGTCGGCCCGGGCGGGCGCTGGCGCGCGGGCCCAGGCCGTCGGCGCGGATCAATCGTTCACGACCTCGACGTTGCGCAGGTCCTTGATCAGCTCCATGGTCATCGCCTGCATGCGCAAAATCAGGCGGTTGGCGTTGTTGCGGATGCTGTAGTAGAAGGTGATGGCCGGGATGGCCGTGGTCAGTCCGCCGGCGGTCGTCCAGAGCGCCTGGGAGATGGCCAGCGCCAGGGCGCCGACATCCGGGGCGCCGGTGGCCAGCGTGGAGAACGCCATGATCATGCCTTGCACCGTACCGAGCAGACCGAGCATCGGGGCCAGGTTGGCGCAGACCGAGATCCAGGTGAGCCGCTGCATGATGCGTTCGGTTTCGAGATCGGCCGCCGCGCCGATCGCTTCCTGGATGACCTCGAAGCCCTCCTCCACGTGGGAGAAGCCGGCCGAAAGGATATTGGCCATGGGGCCGGGTTCGGTCTCGCAGGCGTGCAGCGCCTTCATGACGTCACCCTCCGCCATCGCGGCCTTGACTTTGTCGATCAGCGTCTGCGGCATGATCTTCTGGGGACGGATCAAGACCGTGCTGTCCACAATGAAATAGATCGCGGCCGCGCCGCAACCGAAGAGCGCCGCCCACAGGATCACGCCCAGCGCGCCGGAGCCGAACACCACGGAAAAGAAGCCGGTGCCGCTCGGCTTCTTGGCCGCCGCCGGCGCGCCCTCCGCCGCCGCAACCTCTGCGCCCGCCGCCGGGGCCGCCGCCGGAGCCGCATCCTGGGCCAGCGCCGTGCCCACCGCCAAACCTGCCACCATCACTGCCGACATGACCAGTCTTTTCATCATTACCCTCTCGCGTTGTTACCCTTGTACAAGTTAGTTTCGTTGACTAACAAAAATCCGTCTGCCCTGTTTCCCGGGCCTTACTTCTTGGCCCACTCCGAGGAACCGAACTCACCCTTGAGGGTGGTCCGCAACTGATCGGCGCGCTGGGTCTGCCCCAGCTTCTCAAAGCACTTG
>MWEJ01000785.1 GCA_002071025.1 Verrucomicrobia bacterium ADurb.Bin070
TCGACATCGACAACGAATACGGCGCGATGTACCTCGCCGCCGAAATCGGACACACCTTCACGCTGGTTCAGGCGGCGGGCAACCGTGAGGCTGACCTGCTTTCGCTGTCTGTCGGCGGCGGAGTCGGCTTTGGCAATCCCCGGCGCAACCGGAATGACACCGGCTTTGACACCTACGCCTTCAAAGACGTCTGGGCCTCTGCAGCGCTGGAGTGGCAGCTCACGGACCACATCGTCCTCTCGCCGTATGTGGCGCTGTTCGAGCAGGTACACGGACGCCTGCGCGATGCCGCCCGCAGATATATCGAGGGTGAGACCCACGCCAGCACCCAGCTTGTCGGCGGCCTGCGCGTGGCCGCCACGTTTTGACGGTCGGTCGCAAAATTTGCCCCGAGTGTACGCAACGAATCATGCTACACTGTTCGAAACCAACCATTGAGGGATGCCATGTTTATCAACACATCGCTTGCGGCGCGTCTTTTTCTGATCGGGTCCGTTGTCTGTGCGGGCGCGGGACGATGCGCCGAGACCGAGCCGCCGCCGCAGGTCACGCTGCACCTGTCCTTTGAGAAGGAGAACTGGGTGAAAACCGCAGCCGGCAGCTCCGACTGCTACAGCGCCATGGCCCAGGCTGTCGCGGGCCGCGTCGGCGCGGCCGCGCTCATCGAGGACGTGAACCAGGCCGCCGCTGTCGAGTCGCCCTTTAATCTGAGCAAGGCGCGCGGCACGATCACGCTCTGGTACAAGCCGACGGTCTCGGCCGGCAAGAAGGCATACTATCCACTGCTCTGGTGCGGCGATAAAAATGGCGTCGGCGAAGGCGCGTTCTGGCTGTGGCGCTATGAAAGCTCGCTGCGCTTTGACGTGCGCGACCCGCAGGACCGCTACTGCACGGCGCCGGCCGCAGAGTGGAAGGCCGGCGAGTGGGTGCACATCGCCGCCGTGTGGGACTGCGCCAAAGGGCTCTCGCTCTGGGTGAACGGCCAGAAGAAAAGCGAGTGCGAGACGACGTGGACGCCCGAGGGGAACGCGCCGCTGCTGATCGGCACGGGCGGCGCAGCGTGCGAGGGCCGCGCGGCGGGCGGCGCGCTCGACGAGCTGAAGGTGTTCGATCGGCCGCTGACCGCCGCAGAGATCCAGGCCGAC
>MWEJ01000786.1 GCA_002071025.1 Verrucomicrobia bacterium ADurb.Bin070
TCGCCGTCGGCGATCCTGCGCTTCTCCCCGGAGGAGATCGCTGGCGCTGAACCGCGCGAATGGCCGGTTTATTCGGTCCTGGTTCCGATGTACAAGGAGCCGGAGACCCTCAAGCAGATGGTGGCCGCGCTGACGGCGATGGACTATCCGGCGGATAAGAAGGACGTGCAGATCCTGCTGGAGGCGGATGACGACCTCACGCTCAACGCCGCGCGCGCCCTGACGCTGCCGCCCGGTTTCCGCGTGACCGAAATCCCCCCCTCGTTCCCTCGCACCAAGCCCAAGGCGTGCAACATCGGTCTCTATCTGGCCAAGGGCGACTATCTGGTGATTTACGATGCCGAGGATCTGCCGGAGACGGACCAGCTCAAGAAGGCGGTGCTGGCCTTCGAGGCATCGCCGCAGAATGTGGTGTGCGTGCAGTCGCGCCTGAACTACTATAACCCGCGCCAGAACGTGCTGACACGCTGGTTCACGGCAGAGTATTCAGCCTGGTTCGACTTGCAGTTGCCGGGGCTGGCCGCGATGGGCGCCGTGATCCCGTTGGGCGGCACCTCGAACCACTTCAAGACTGATGTCCTGCGCGATCTGATGGGGTGGGATGCCTACAACGTCACGGAGGATTGCGATCTCGGCGTGCGCCTGGGCCGCGCCGGCTTCGCCACGCGCATGCTGGAGACCACGACGTGGGAAGAGGCGTGCAGCGTGGTGCCCTTCTGGATCAAGCAGCGGACACGCTGGCAGAAAGGGTACATCCAGACTTGGTTTGTACACATGCGCCAGCCGTGGAAACTCGCGCGCGAGTTAGGCGTCGTCAACTTCCTGCACTACCAGTTGCTGGTCGGCGGCGGGCCCTTCTCGGTGCTGATCAACCCGATCTTCTGGGCGATGGCGCTGGTCTGGTTCGTGTTCCGGCCCGAGGGGGTCTCGCACCTTTTCCCGGGGCCGGTCTTCGCGGCCGGCACGGCCTGCCTCTTCCTCGGTAATTTTGTCTTCATCTACATCAATCTGCTGGGCTGCTGCAAACGCAAGAACGACGACCTGATGGGGTGGGCGCTGCTCACGCCGATTTATTGGCTGATGATGAGCTACAGCGGCTGGCGCGCGTTTCTGCAGTTTTTCCGCGATCCGTTCGTGTGGGAG
>MWEJ01000787.1 GCA_002071025.1 Verrucomicrobia bacterium ADurb.Bin070
ACAGATGGATGTGGAGGTCAAACGCCACATCGACCTTCATGTGAAGCATTTCAAGCGGACGCTGCTCTGCATCAGCGACGACGTGTCAGGCCCCGGGAACCGGTCGGGCGCCTATCCGTTGCTGGATTATGCGCGCGAGCGCGGCGTGACGCTGCGCGACGACAGCATCCTGGTGCAGCCGCAGCCGAACGCCTGGTTCCACGCCGATCAGGCGGAGCGCTATTGGCCGACCCTGCCGGTCATCTTGGAGCACGAGCACTATGGGTCCTCCGTCGCGCGAAAGGCGTGGGATCCCGAACTGCTGATCAAATCCGTGGAGGAGTATCACGCCAGTTACCTCTCGATCCATTGGTGGCCGCAGGAATTTCTGGAGAAAAACCGCGAGGCGGTCGCGCGCATCAACCGGCGGCTGGGCTACCGCATCCGGCTGGAAGAACTGTCGTTCCCGGCGGAGGCGAAGATCGGCGCCTGGTTCGATCTCGCGTGGCGCTGGGCGAATGCCGGCGTCGCCCCGTGCTATCAGGGGGGCTTTCCCGCGCTGACCCTCAAGGACGCGCAGGGCGGTCTGGTCGCCGTATTGGTGGACGACGGCTTTGACGTGCGCGACCTGAAGGTCGGGCCGCCGGACGCGCCGCCTGCGGTCGCGCGCAACAGCCGTTTCCGCGCCGGATGGATCGCCCCTGTCACGCGGCCCGGCACCTATGAGGCCTTTGTGTCGGTGGGTCGCCGCGACGGGACGCCGCTGCTCGCGCTGCCGATGGCAGGCGACGACGGCGCGCGCCGCTATGCGGTCGGACGCCTCGCGCTGCGCGAGTGAGCCCGCCGTCTGACCGGCCGTGTGAAAACAGGGGGGGCTCCGACACCGCCACCCCTTTGTTACCCAAGGCCTCCTCGTACCCGTTCGATTTCGCCCCCGATGCCGATTCCGACGATAGATCGCGATCAAAGGCCTCGGCGTCATCGCATCCCCCGTACACGTTCCCGTACACGTATACGATGGTCTCATCGCATCCTCGTGAACGTGTACGTGTACGGGAACGTGTACGTACACCGGCCACCCGCCGATTGCCGACGTTGGTTTGATTGCGGATGAGGCCCATTTTGTCTTTGTCAGGCATCCGTAGAATGCTTATACTCCCCG
>MWEJ01000788.1 GCA_002071025.1 Verrucomicrobia bacterium ADurb.Bin070
AAGACGGATACCCAATGCTTGCTGGCGCATGTGTCGCTGGTGTGCTCGGAAACGGCGGCGATGAGCCGCATCAGTCAGTAACGAAAACAAGAACAAGGGAGAAAGATTATGGCTATCTTGAAGAAACCCGAACCGAAGAAACGTGCATGTCAGTGCCCGCCCCCTGTCACGGGAATGTCGGCACGTATGAGTGCGACCCGCACATTGGCGCCGACCTCCGAAGAGCGCGCGATGCGCCGCGAGATAACCCGCCTTCAAGTGGCGACGATGACGGCCGATCTGCGTCTCCACAATGCGCAGGCCGATATGGCGGAGTTCGCCGCGGCCCGCGCACATGCCGAGCTTAAGGACTATCTGGCGCAGCGTGCGAAACCCGCCAAAAGCGGCGGTAAACTTTCCGCCCCGCGGCCGGGTCGCACGCAGCCTACCCGGCGTGAAAATCGCGTGTCGCACCCGGCCCCGGGCGGTCTAACCAAACGGTAAACCAAGAAACGAGGAACAACGAATGAACGATCAAGAACAAGACATCTTCGGCGAAGTCGTCGAAACGGAAGCCCCGAAAACGCAGAATGACCCCACCAAACAGCTTTATCTGCTGCCGGTGGACACGGCGGAGTGGTTCATTGCCAAACAGGTGTTCGATAAGCCCAAGGACGTCAAGGACTGCACCGCTTCGGTGGTGGTGCGCTTCCTCTCCTGGCAGATCGCGCCGGAGAATCAGGCTGTCTACATGGGTTCCGGCGTCTCTACGCCCGGAACCCTGCGCAATCAACTGATTGTGCGGTATCATCCGATCCCCGACGGGTTCGGCGACGGCGCATTGTCGGGGCGTGTGCCCTGCAAATTGCAGTTCGGCGAGAGCTGCAAGGCGTGTGAAGAGCGGGCCAAAGCAGATAAGCGCTTCCCGCGCGACAGCCAGCCCGCTGATTACTTCAAACGGGTGATCGCGCCCTTCAAGGCGAAGGATAAGACCCTGATGCTCGGCCTGGTCTATACGCAGGGTGAGGGCGGTGTATGGGAAACGGACGGGAAGATCAAGGCGTTCGAGTTCGGGAACTTCGTGCGCAACGGGCGCACGCTCACGACGATCATCAACGACCGCGCCAACGACGCGGACAAGCGCCTGCGCATCGACAAGAAG
>MWEJ01000789.1 GCA_002071025.1 Verrucomicrobia bacterium ADurb.Bin070
CGAGGTCTACACGCCGGCGTTCTACGACGAACTCAAGGCGCGCCTCACGCCGTATGTCGCGGAGCTGCGGCGGCATGGCCTCGAGAACTATGCGTATCTCTACGGATTCGACGAGCGGACGCACGACTATTATCCCGCCATCGCCGAACTTTGGCGCGCGCTCAAGCGCGATTTCCCGGACATCCCGGTGATGACCACGGCCATGATGTACCGGGACATGCGCGACGGCAAAAACCATCCGGAGCAGGACATCACCGACTGGCTCTGTCCGTTGACCAGCGTGTACGATCCCGAACTCTCCGCGCACCTGCGTACCCAAGGGCGTCAGGTCTGGTGGTATGTCTGCTGTGGGCCGACCTGGCCGCACGCGAACTTCGCGTCGTTCGAATATCCGCCGGTCGAGGGGCGGCTGCTGGGCTGGCTGACTCACCGGTACCGTTCCGACGGGCTGCTCTTCTGGCATGTGAACCTGTGGCCGGACCGGCCGCCGCTCCGGACCGGCGACACCTTCCTGGACGAGTGGGTGGCGGAATATTCGCTGAAAATGCCCGGCGACGGGCAGTTGCTCTATCCCGGAGCCGACGGGCCGCTGCCGTCGATCCGGCTGGCCCAGGTGCGCGACGGGATCGAGGATTACGAATGGCTGCAGATGCTGGAACGCCGCGCGGGCCGCGCCGCGGCCGAGGCGATGACCGGCGAGCTGATTCGCGGCATGACCGACTTCACGCGCGATCCGGCCGCGCTGCGCCGTGTGCGCGTCCGGATCGCCGACGCGCTGGATCGCCCCTGAAGGCGGTCCTTATCCGGCGCCCCGCAGTGCGCGGCGGTAGGTTTGCGGCGCGCGGCGGTGGATTTTTTGGAACTGCCGCTGGAAGTGCGCGGGCGATTGGTACCCGCATTGGCGGATGATCTCGGCGACGGTCAGGTCGGTTTCAGCCAGCAGTCGGCAGGCATGCGCGATGCGCAGGCGGTTGATGTACTGCGGCACCGTGCTGTGGGTGCAGCGTTTGAACAGCCGGCTGAAGGCGCTCTCGCTGAGACCCATCATCCGGGCGAGTTCGGTCACGCGGATCGCGGACGTCAGGTGCTGTTCGATGTGGGCGCACACGACGCCGATGCGGTCTGAGGAAGACGGCCGG
>MWEJ01000790.1 GCA_002071025.1 Verrucomicrobia bacterium ADurb.Bin070
CCGAACACCAGCCTGCGCGTGATTGCGCTGCGCGGCTATATCCGCCTGATTGAGCAGGAGCAGGAACAAGCCGGCCGTGCGGCCATGCTCAGGGAGGCCGGCGCACTGGCGGCCCGGCCGCAAGAGAAGGCGCTCGTCGCCGCCGCCTGGCGAACCGTGCCCACCCCTGAGGCGGTCGCCGCGCTCACACCGATGCTGGCCGATCCCGAGCTTAAAACCGAGGCGCTCAAATCCCTCAAGGCCATCGCATTGCACACCCCGGTGGATGTACCGGACAAAGCGCCCGGCTCCTTGCTCACGCCGCTGACTTTCGTGCCGCGCCGTATCGGCACCTACCGCTCGGAAGCGTGCTGCGTGGCCGATTTCAACGGCGACGGCAAACTCGACATCGCGGCCGGCCCCTACCTCTACCTCGCGCCAGACTGGAAAGCCGTGCGCATCCGCACCATTTCCAGCAATGTCGGGGAAGACGGCAAAGGGTACGCTGACGATTTCTGCAACCTGGTCGTCGATGTCAACAAAGACGGCAAGCCCGACATTCTGGCCGCCTGCTGGTTTTCCAAAACGTCCTATTGGTACGAAAACACCCTGGGCAGTTCCCATGAGCTGTGGCCTGAACATGTCATCGACCCGCTGGGCAACCATGAAACCGGTACGCTGGTCGATATCGACGGCGACGGCAAGGTGCTAGAATTTTTGCCCGACACAAACGTGACCGTCTGGTACGAGCCGGGCTTGCAGACCAACGGCCAGCCTGGCTACGTGCGCCACACGATCTCCACGGATAAGGCGGTGTTCGGCACCGGTGTCGGCGACATCAACGGCGACGGACGCCCCGACGTGATCCGTCCCAACGCTTGGTTCGAGGCACCGAAAAACATCCGCAAGGACACGTGGAAGGTTCACCCCATCGCGCTGGGCGCCAAAGACGGCAAGGTCGAGCACACCGCCAACATCATCGTCTTCGATGTTAACAAAGACGGCCTGAACGACCTCATCACCAGCGCCGCCCACAAGCACGGCATCTTCTGGTACGAGCAACGGCGCGACGCGGCCGGTGCCATCTCGTGGCACCAGCATCTGATTGACGATGCCTGGACGCAGCCGCACTATCTGGCGTTCGCCGACAT
>MWEJ01000791.1 GCA_002071025.1 Verrucomicrobia bacterium ADurb.Bin070
TGAGAGCAGGGATGCCAGATATGCCGCAGGTCCCTTTCCTGGAAATTTTTCACAACTTTCTCCTTTAATCTTCCGACTGTGCACTGCCGGACACGGGCTGGAAGTTCCAGACCGGCCGTCTTTCGTCCCTTATCTCTCTTGCGGCGTCAGGTGCTTACTTTTTCCCGCCCGATAACCCCCAGTTCGCGTCCGACAGCCGTAATTTCCGACGCGGCGTACTCAAGATCGGCGCGTGTGTGCGTTGCCATCAGGCTGATGCGCAGGCGGCTCGTACCGGCGGGAACGGTCGGCGGCCGGATGGCGGTAACGAAAATCCCTTTTTCCATCAGACGGTCGCTGAAAGTGGTCGCCGTGCGGGGCTCTCCCAGAATCAGTGAAATAATCTGGGTCGGGTGGTTCGCGACATCGAAGCCCGCGCGGCCAAGAGAGTCCCTCAGCCAGGCCGCGCGCTCCATGAGCGTGCTTCGTCTTTGCGGTTCGGTACGCACAATGTCCAGCGCCGCCAGAGACACGGCGGCGCCGGCGGGCGGCATGGCGGTGGAAAAGATGAAGCTGCGCGCCGTATTGATCAGGTAATCGATAAGCGCCGCGCTACCCGCGACAAAGCCCCCCTCGGAGGCGAGCGCCTTGCTGAAGGTGCCTGTGGAAATATCGATGCCGTCTTTTATTCCGAAGAGCTCCGCCGCCCCGCCTCCGTTTTTCCCCAGCACACCGGTGGCGTGCGCCTCATCCACCATCAGCAGCAGTCCGTGGCGGCGGGCCGTCGCCACCAGCGCGGGCAGAGGCGCGAGGTCTCCGTCCACGCTGAACAGAGCGTCCGTGACAATTAACCCCTGTTTTGATGGATACCGTCTGATTTTATTTTCCAGGTCATTCACATCTCCGTGCTCGTAAACAACCGTTTGTGCTCCCGACAGTCGGCAGCCGTCGATAATGCTGGCGTGGTTGAGACGGTCGGAATAAATCACCCAGTTTTTGTCCGCTACAGATGAGATCACTCCTGCGTTGGCCATATAGCCGCTGCTGAATATCAGCGCGTCTTCGGTCCCCTTGAAGAAGGCGACCTGCGCCTCCAGTTCACGATGTATCGGCGACGTGCCGGAGATGAGACGCGAGCCTCC
>MWEJ01000792.1 GCA_002071025.1 Verrucomicrobia bacterium ADurb.Bin070
TCCAAGATTAAAAACCCACAACAAGGATTGTCAACCCGCGCCTTTCCGGCTATAGTTACGTATGTTGCGGACTGAGCATGCGGCGCGGTGCCGTATGTATGTCAGCCGGCTGACACCACGAATGGAGGTTCCCATGGCACACGCTATCTCGCTACGTACCACGCTCGCGGGGCTCCTGCTTGCAGGCCTGTTCCTCGCGCCGCCCGCGCTGCGGGCACAACCCGCATCCGAACCTGTGCCGCCGCCCGCCGTGCGCTCATCTGGCGTGCTCGAAACCAGCCGCCAGAGCGTGCAGGCCGTCGGCGAGGCGACCTCAGAACTGGGCGGTTCGCTGCGTTCCGGTGGACGTCAAGCCGTCAGCCAAGGACGCAAGCTCTGGCAGGATGTGATGCTGCCGGCCGGCCAACGGTTCGCCGCCGCGATTCCCGGCGTCCTCAAAGCGCTCGTGCTGCTGCTGGCCTTCTGGCTGGCCGGCAAATTCGCCGGCGCCTGTGTCACCAAGTTGTTGAACCTGACGCGCGTCGATGACCGCGCCATCCGCGACTGGGGCCTGGAAAGTCTGCTCAAGCAACCCGACGGACAGACGCGTTCGCTAGCCGGATTGGCCGGCGGGACCGTCAAATGGCTGCTGATCCTCTTCGGCTTCGTGGCCTTCTTCAACGCCCTGAACCTGGCGATGGTCGCCGGCCCGCTGCAGAATATCCTCGACCGGATCGTCGGTGCCATTCCGAACCTGCTCAAGGCCGCCGTCATCCTCCTGGTCTACTGGGTGGTCGCCGCCGTGGTCAGGGCCGGCGTGACGCGCGCCTTGTGCGCAGTGAAATTCGACGCTCGCTTCGGCAAGCACCTGACAGTCCCCGCCGCCGACGGCACGCAGCCCCCGACTCCCAGCGCCATGACCGGCCGCCTGCTCTTCTACGTGATCCTGCTCTTCGGCGTGCCGCCGTTCCTGCAGGCGCTGGACCAGCAGGCCCTCGTGGCGCCGCTGCAAGAGATGCTCGCCAAAACGCTGGGCTTCCTGCCGAACCTCTTCGCGGCCGCGATCATCCTGGTCGTCGGACGCATCGTGGCGACGATCGTGCGCGAAGTCGTCAGCAATGTCCTCTCGGCCAGCGGGGC
>MWEJ01000793.1 GCA_002071025.1 Verrucomicrobia bacterium ADurb.Bin070
ACGGTCTCGCGGTTCTTCTCCAGTTCGGGATAGACGTGCTTGTAGTTGTCGATCACGATCTCAGCCAGCGAGCGGGTGTAGCCAGAGGCGATGCCGAGCAGCTTGGCGTAACGCACGGAGCGGCGGATCAGGCGGCGCAGCACGTAGTTCGCGCCGACGTTGCCGGGCTTGACGCCGCCCTTGGGATCGCCGAGGATAAAGACCGAGGTGCGCATGTGGTCCGCGATGATGCGCTCGGCGCGCACGGCAGACTCCTCGTCCGGCCGGACGGTCGAGAGTGCCTTGATCTGCGCCATGAGCGGCGCGAAGAGTTCGGTCTCGAAGACCGTGGCGCAGCCGTTCATCATGCAGATGGTGCGCTCGACGCCCATGCCGGTGTCGACATTGTGCTGTTTGAGCGGCTCGTAGGTGCCCTCCGCCGTCTTGTTGTACTGCATGAAGACATCGTTCCAGATCTCGATGTATTTGCCGCAGCGGCAACCGGGGCGGCACGCCGGGCCGCAGGCCGGCTGGCCGTTGTCGATGAACATCTCGGTATCGGGCCCGCAGGGGCCGGTGGCGCCGGCCGGACCCCACCAGTTGTCCTCTTTGGGCAGCGCGTGGATACGCGCCTCAGGGATGCCCAGGCTCTTCCAGATGGCGATCGACTCCTCGTCGCGCGGGATGCCGGCCTCGCCCTCGAAGACGGTGACGCTGAGCTGGTCGGGCGCGAAGCCGAGGTGTTGCGTGAGAAACTCGAACGACCAGGTGATCGCCTCTTTTTTGAAGTAGTCGCCGAGCGACCAGTTGCCGAGCATCTCGAAGAAGGTGAGGTGGCAGGAGTCGCCCACGGCGTCGATGTCGCCGGTGCGCACGCACTTTTGCACGTCGGTCAGGCGCGTGCCGGACGGATGCCTCTCGCCCAGCAGATAGGGCACGAGCGGATGCATGCCGGCGGTGGTGAAGAGCACGGTCGGATCATTCTCCGGAATCAGCGAGGCGCCCGAGATGACCGCGTGGCCCTTGGAAGCAAAAAAGGAGAGGTACTTGTCGCGAAGTTGGTCAGCAGTGAGTTTCATGGTGCGTTTTCAGTGCGGGCGAGCCCGCAACCCAATTTCATCTCGCACAAAGGCACAA
>MWEJ01000794.1 GCA_002071025.1 Verrucomicrobia bacterium ADurb.Bin070
CGTGATTGAACCCGGCAAACCGCTGCGCCTGCGCTATGCCCTCTGGGTACACAACGGCGTGCCCGGTGCGCTGACGGTCGATCAGCAGTGGCAAACCTTCTCCGCCCTCGCGCTCTCTGAATTGAAAAACAAGCACAAGCCGCACTGATGAATGACACCACGGAAGAGAAGAACGAGCGGCGGCTTGACGTGTTTCATGTGTCACGGACGGACAAGTCAGGAGCGCGGGCGTCCCCGCCCGCAAACAGCGTTTCATGCGCACAGGTGCATGTCGCCATATTCGTGCGGCGCTGGTGGCCGCTGGCCGCGCTGCTGATCTCCGCCCTTGCGCCCATAGCCGCGGCCGCCGGCCGCCTATCGGCCGATGCCGGCATCGACTGGCGCTACTATGATGTCGTCTGCGACAACCCGGTGATCTATCAGGCCAACCAGTCGGCGCAGAGCGCCACCGACATCCAGCGCGAGACCTACTATCAGTACTTCCGCCTGCGCACGCGCCCCTGGGGACGGCTGACGCTGGACGAGCGCTACGACCTGTACGCGCGCCTGGGCCACGAGTTCCGCGTCTACGACAACAACAAGCAGTCCTACCGTTTCCCGGACGAGCTGTTTGTCGATTCGCTGTACGCCGAATTCCGCGGGCTGCTGGACGACCGCCTGTCGTTGCGGGTCGGCCGCCAGGACATGCGCTACGGCGCTGGCCGCATGATCCGCGACGGCACGCCCGGCGACATCACGCGCTCCTATTTCTTCGACGCGGTCAAAGGGCAGATCCGCGTGGACGAGGCCAGCACGCTCGATCTGGTCGGCATCTGGCAGCGGCCCGAGGATCCTTGGACACTCGGCAACGAGCGCGTTGATCTCACCCGCTACGCGCTGCGCGAAGGCGGCAACGACCTGACCGAACGCGCGCTGGTGGCCTATTACAGCAACCGCGCGCAAAAGGACCTCCCCTTCGATCTCTACTACATCTACAAGGATGAATCGCGCTGGCAGGCCGGAAGCGGAACCCGCATACCGGAACGCCGCTACCACACCGTCGGCGCGCGCGTGATGCCGCGCCTGACGGAGCACTGGAGCGCCGAGGCGGAAGTCGCCGGACAGCTCGGCACGA
>MWEJ01000795.1 GCA_002071025.1 Verrucomicrobia bacterium ADurb.Bin070
TCAGAGGTCAGAGGTCAGAGGTCAGCGGTGGCGGGTGGCGCAGACATGCCTGTCTGCGATGGGGATGAGTCGGAGGGGGAGTGCGGTTTCTGGCTGAGCGGCAGGCAGGAATGCCTGCCCCACCCTGGCCGCGGGGATGCGAAGACGCAGAACGCTGTAGGCCTCCAGCAGCTCGCCGAGGCTGAGCTTGTGGAGCGTGAGGATGTTTTCTCCCGAGACCGGAAACTTCGCGCCGCGCGTGTGGATGAGATTCAGGGCATCACGATAACCTGCGACCTCTTCTTCGTCGCGGTCGTTGCGTGCGGGGTACCCGAAAATGACCGTGCTGATACGGGAGTGGTCGATCTCCACGCCCTCGATGTGGTTGGAGGAAACGGCGCTTTGGGCGATGGCGTGCGCGGCGCGGGTAATCGGTTGGTGGCCGGGGTTCGCGAAGGTTCTGGGTTCCGGGTGAAAAGGGAAGTAGGCGAGTCGGGAGCGCGGGCGTCCTCGCCCGCAACAACGTTTCGTGTAAAAGGCTGGGCGCGTATTCATTGAGCGCCAGACCGCGCATCTGAATCGCGCGCGACCTTTCTCGGTGCGGGCGGGGACGCCCGCGCTCCCGACTACGCTTCGCGCAAAACACGCACTGAACTCGCATCCCCCGGCCACCAACCGATTACCGTGCGCGGGTCGTTTTTCCTCCCCTTTTCAGGCAGAATCCGCTAACCTGTTGGCCGTTATTTCGTGAAAGCCATGTATCTGTTTGCCCTCATTCTTTACGCCTGTGCCGCGCTGCTGGCGCGGTCGGACGATGCGTATCCCAAGCCGGAGTGGCGGGATGCGCCTGATCCGCTGGCCAGCCCGCATGCCGAGCCGGGCGGCATGATCCGTTTCGCGGCGTTTCAGCCGCCGAAGAGCCTGAATGCCTACATCGACAACAACACCTACACCCGCCAGGTGTTCGGCATGATGTATGAGACGCTGCTGGGGGTGGATTCGTCCACCACGGAATTTGTGCCGCATCTCGCCAAGCGCTGGACTATTTCCGACGACAAACTCGTCTACACCTTTGAGCTCGACGAGGCCGCCGTGTGGAGCGATGGACGGCCGGTCACGGCGGAGGATGTGAAG
>MWEJ01000796.1 GCA_002071025.1 Verrucomicrobia bacterium ADurb.Bin070
TGCCTTTTTCGCATTGCGGTTCACGAGCCCTTTCTGTAACGTAATGGGGTTATTCGCTGCGATAAGCAGCGTTTTTGATTTCGGTATCCCGGAGGATGTGTTCATGAGTGATCTCTGTCCCTGCGGCAGCGGGCTCGCCTTTGAGTCGTGCTGCGAACCGTATTTGATTGAGCGTAAAAAACCTGACACCGCCACCGCGCTGATGCGCTCGCGGTATTGTGCCTACGCGCTGGGCGCGGTGGATTACCTGTACAAGACGTCAGGGCCCAAAGTCCGCAAGGAGTTTGACGCGGAAAGCAGCCGCAAGTGGGCGGAATCCGCCACGTGGACGGGCATCGAGGTCTTGTTGGAAGAAGGGGGCGGCGCGACCGACGAATGCGGCGTGGTTGAGTTCATCGCCCACTACGCGGTCAAGGAAACCTCGTTTGATCATCATGAGCGCGCCGAGTTTGAAAAGATCGACGGCGTCTGGACCTTCATGGACGGCAGGATCTTGGGCCCAGACCCCGTTAAGCGCGAACAGCCGAAGATCGGCCGAAACGACCCCTGTCCGTGCGGCAGCGGCAAGAAATACAAAAAATGCTGTGCGGTCACGCAGGACGCGTCATGAGTCTGCAGGCTGTGATTTTCGACCTCGACGGGACCCTCGTCGACACCGAACTGCTCTGGGCGGATGCGTTACGCGCCTATCTGGCGGACCACGGCTGCGCATGCGACAAGACGCAGATTCTAGACATCGTGTTCGGCCGCTCCTGGACCGACATCTACCGCAGCGTGGTCGCGCTGCAGCCGGCGCTGGCGGCGGTCCCGGTCGCCAACATGGCGGTCGCGTTGCGGGCTTACTACATCCGGCTGCGGGATCAGAGCGATGACATCGTCATCGCCTCGTCTTCGCGCCTGCTCAAGCAGCTCGCCACGGAGTTCCCCGTCATCATTGTTTCCGGTTCGCCGCGCGCGGATGTCGAAGAAGCCGTGCGCCTGCTGGAGGCCGAGCCGCATGTGCGCTTCGTGCTCGGCGCCGAGGACTACGCCCCGGGCAAGCCGTCACCTGCCGGTTTTCTGGAAGGCGCGCGCCGTCTGGGCGTCAACCCGCAAGACTGCCTCGTGTTCGA
>MWEJ01000797.1 GCA_002071025.1 Verrucomicrobia bacterium ADurb.Bin070
CAACGTCAACGCCGAGGTCGGCAAGCAGATCGTCAACGACCACATCGTCAACAAGCACCTCATCGACAACCACATTTGCGACAAACCGGCAATGGACATTGTTCGCTAAGCGGGGATCACACAACATGGCTTACAAACAGTACATCTTGGTATGCGGCGGAACGGCTTGCGAGTCCAATCACGGCATCGCGCTGTTTAATGCGCTGAAGAAGGCGGTCGAAGAGAACGGCTTGGTCAATGAGGTGCAGGTCGTGCGCACCGGCTGCCTGGGCTTCTGCGAGAAGGGCCCGATCGTCAAGGTCTTGCCGCAGGACACCTTCTATGTCGAGGTCAAACCCGAGGACGCGGCGGTCATCGTCAAAGAGCACATCATCAAAGGCCGCGTGGTCTCCCGCCTGCTCTACGACAAGAACCAGAGCAAGATCAACGTCGGCATCGAGGGCATCGACTTCTACCAGAAGCAGTTTCGCATCGTGTTGCGTAACTGCGGCGTGATCGACCCGGATAAGATCGACGAATACATCGCCCGCGACGGCTACAAGGCGCTTGAAAAGGTGCTCTTCGAAATGAAGCCACAGGATGTGGTTGATGAGGTCTCGAAGTCCGGCCTGCGCGGCCGCGGCGGCGCGGGCTTCCCCACCGGCAAGAAGTGGTCGTTCGCGGCCATGCAGCCCGCCGGGCAGAAGTACATGGTCTGCAACGCCGACGAGGGCGACCCGGGTGCCTACATGGACCGTTCGACGCTTGAGGGCGACCCCCATTCGGTGCTCGAGGCCATGACCATCGCCGGCTATGCCATCGGTGCCAGCAAGGGGTTCATCTACATCCGCGCCGAATACCCGCTCGCGATCCAGCGCCTGGAGACCGCGCTCGCCCAGGCCCGCGAATACGGCCTGCTCGGCGACGACATTCTCGGCAGCGGGTTCTCCTTTGACATCGAGATCCGCCTCGGCGCCGGCGCCTTTGTCTGCGGCGAAGAGACTGCGCTGCTCGCCTCGATCGAGGGCATGCGCGGCATGCCGCGTCCCCGTCCGCCCTTCCCGGCGGTCAAGGGGCTCTGGGGCCGTCCCACGGTCATCAATAACGTCGAGACGCTGGCGAACATCCCGGTC
>MWEJ01000798.1 GCA_002071025.1 Verrucomicrobia bacterium ADurb.Bin070
GGGATCAGCAGCCAGTGCGGACTTGAAACGTTGTCATCTTCCGGCCACGACGCGCCGGCTGCGGAGGGACCGAGCAGCTCATCGCTCGCGCGGCTGAACCAGAGGCCGGCCGCAAGGGCGAAATGGAGGGTGAAGAAGGCACCGGCGAAATTGGGATACCCGAACGTGGAGAAGAAGTGGGCGAAGGTCTGTTCGCCCCAATAGACGCTTGTCGCGCCGGTGGCCAGTTGCGCGAAGCCCAGCAGCGCCAGCGCGGCCGCGTTCCAGCAGAGGGCGAGCAGCAGCAGTCGCTTGCCCTTCTTCAGGAGTCCGTGCCGCGCGGCCAGCGCGGCGGTCAGCGCCGGAACGAACCAGAGCAGCAGGACAGCGTGTTCAGCGGGATTGACGCAGAAGGGCAGGCCGGGATACGGCGGCGGCGGGATGCGCCACGCCTTGGTCAGCACATTGAATTGCGGTTCGCCCGCGACATTGAAGAAAGGTGCCGCCAACAGCACGGTCAGCAGCAGGGCCAGATAGATCAGCGGATCGCGGAGCAGCGCGCGCCAGACGCGGCTGCGCGCTTCGGCCAGCGTCTCGCTGCTCTTGGCCTGCGGAAAGACCAGCAGGCACTCAAGCACAAACGCGGTGAGCCACGGGATGACCGGCATGAGCAGATCCGGGCGCGTGCCGCCATGAATCCAACTGAAGCCGACGACCAGCAGCAGGATGTGGAGCAGCAGAATGTTACGGAGGAAGAAGTTCATGGGGCATTCGCTTTATCGCGACCACCCAGTGGTCGCGATGGTGAGTGTAAAAACAGGTGTCGGGCAGACCATGGCCCGTCGCCACCATTCGTTTGTGCGTGCGTTGTTTTACGCTCGTGGTTGCGACCACTCGGTGGTCGCAACAAACTTCTCCACCTCTGCCTGCCAGTGCGGCATGGGCGGAAGACTGGCGAGGCGCAGGACGCGCTTTTCCAAGCGCGAATTGGCGGGGCGCGGTGCCGGGCGCGGGAATGCGTCGGTCGTGCACGGCTCCAGAGCGCGGGCGAGGCCGGCGCACCTAAAAATCTCGCGCGCGAAACCATACCACGTGGCCTCGCCCTCGCAGGTGCCGTGCACCACGCCGGG
>MWEJ01000799.1 GCA_002071025.1 Verrucomicrobia bacterium ADurb.Bin070
TTCGATGATCGTCTACTCGGTCGCAGCCGGCTCCGTATCGATCGCGGCGATGTTCATGGCCGGCATCCTGCCGGGTATCTTGGTCGGCGCGTGCATCATGATCACGGCGGCCGTGCTCTCGATCCGTCACGGATACGGCAAGCAGGCTCCCGGCGCAGACGCCGAGCCGCGGCTGCATCCGCTGCTCGTCTGCTGGCGCGCCGTCCCCAGTCTGCTGATGATGGTCCTGATCATCGGCGGCATCCTGCGGGGCGTCTTCACGGCCACGGAGGCCGCGGCCATCGCCGTCGCCTACGCCTTCCTGCTGTGCGTGGTGATCTACCGCGAGATTCCCTGGAAGGACCTGCCGGGCATCTGCCTGCAGACCGGCATCACCACGGCCGTCGTGATGCTGCTGATCGGGGCCTCTAGCGCGATGTCATGGATCATGACCGTGGCCAACATCCCGCAGACCGTCTCGGCCGCGCTGATGGGGCTCTCGGAAAACCCGGTCGTCATCCTGCTCACGATCAACGCGCTGCTGCTGGTGGTCGGGATGTTCATGGACATGACGCCCGCCATCCTGATCTTCACGCCGATCCTGCTGCCCGTGGTGCGCCAGCTCGGGCTGTCGGACATCCACTTCGGCATCATCCTGATCGCCAACCTCTGCATCGGCCTCTGCACGCCGCCGGTGGGAACCTGCCTCTTCATCGGCTGCGGCGTAGGCAAGACGACCATCGCCAAGGTGACCGTCAAAGCGCTGCCCTTCTTCCTGGCAATGCTGGTCGCGCTGATGCTGATCACCTTCGTCCCCTGGTTCTCGCTGGCGGTCCCCAAGGCCTGCGGGCTGCTGAAATAAGAAAGGCTGTCGGGTCACTGCGGAAGCGGTGCCTGCCGTTTACGGAACTCGAAAATCCCGCATCCGTACTGGCAGCCGAAACTGTCCGCCGCCTGTTCGGGCGTGATCGCGACATCCTCGTGCAGCGCGCCGGCGTCGTCCACATACGAGAAACCGACCCGTTCATACTCCGCGCGCGCGAGATCAAGCAGCGTCTGCACGGCAAACACCCGGTTGGCGTTGAAGTCGATCCGCTCCGGCCCGATCGGGACCGACAGGTAGAGCATG
>MWEJ01000800.1 GCA_002071025.1 Verrucomicrobia bacterium ADurb.Bin070
TACGCCTCGCAGATGAGCTGCATGTCGCCGTACTCGATGCCGTTGTGCACCATCTTGACGAAGTGGCCGGCGCCGTCGCTGCCGATCCAGGCGCAGCAGGGCGTGCCGTCCTCGACCTTCGCCGCGACGTCCTGGAAGATCGCCTTCACATGCGGCCACGCCTTGGCGTCGCCGCCGGGCATGATGGCCGGCCCCAGCAGTGCGCCCTCTTCGCCGCCCGAGACGCCGGAACCGATGAAGCGCAGGCCTTTGTCCGCGAGGTATTTCGTGCGGCGGATGGTGTCCGGGAAATAGCTGTTGCCGCCGTCGATGATGATGTCGCCCTTCTCCAGCACCGGCAGCAGCGCGTCGATCGTCTGGTCCACGGCCGCGCCGGCCTTGACCATGATCATCACGCGGCGCGGCTTCTTGAGGCTGTCCGCCAGCTCCTGCAGCGAGTGGCAGCCGATCAGACGCTTGCCGGCGCCGCGACCGTTCACGAAGGCGTCGACCTTCTCGACCGTGCGGTTGAAGCAGGCCACGGTGTAGCCCTTGCTCTCCATGTTGAGAATGAGGTTCTCGCCCATCACCGCGAGGCCGATGAGCCCGATGTCCGCCTTTGTCGCTTTCTTAGCCATGTGCTTTCCTTTCGAATGATTCGAGAAAATCGATTGAATCGATTGAATCGAGCCTCGAATCTGTCGAATCTTTCGATTCGCTCGATTCCTTCGCTATTGTTTCTCACACGCCGCTGTAGGCCGAGAAGCCGCCGTCGATCGGTACCACCACGCCGGTCACAAAGCCGGCCGCCTGGTCAGAGACCAGCCACAGCAGTGCGCCGATCAGGTCGGCCGGCTCGCCGAAATGGCCCATCGGCGTGTGCGCCAGGATCTTCTCGGAGCGCGGGGTCATCGAGCCGTCCGGATGGGTCAGCAGCGCGCGGTTCTGGTCAGTCACGAAAAAGCCCGGCGCGATCGCGTTGACGCGGATGCCGGCCTTGGCCATGTGCACCGCCATCCACTGCGTGAAGTTGCTCACCGCGGCTTTAGCCGCGCTGTAGGCCGGGATCTTGGTGAGCGGGCGGAAGGCGTTCATCGATGAGATGTTGATGATCACGCCCGAG
>MWEJ01000801.1 GCA_002071025.1 Verrucomicrobia bacterium ADurb.Bin070
AACCCGGTCGCGCTCGAAGAAGCGTGACGTTTATTTCGCGAGGATCATCGCGACGTGAACCGGAGCCACGGTCGCCGTGTTGCTTTTGTCCGTCTTGGAGCGGAAGTTTTTCGCGACCAGCACTTCGCCGTGATCCGGAAATTGACCGCCACGTAGACGTTGCCGGCATGCCAGGTCAGATCGCCGTAATGGGTCGGCACCGCCACTTTCGCGCGCTCGACGCCTGATGCGTCGGTCTTGACCAGATACGTGGTGAACGACCAGTAGAGGTTGCCGTCATCGTCGCGTGCAATCCCTTGCAGATGGCCCGGGTATGCGCCCGGACAGGCGACTTCGCCGCCGCGCGTCACCGCGCAGATGGCGAGCGCCGCGCCCGCCAGCCAAGCGCGCGCGCTCACGTGAGACGCCCCTGCGGGCCGGTCACATGCCCGTCGTCGCTGCGTAATCTTTTTACCAGCCAGGCGATTGTTTCGCCCAGATCATGCATGTTGTCGACGGCCTCGGTGTCGTTCTCCACCTCGCCAGGCTGCAGGCCCACGCCGAAATTCCAGTAGATTGAACCGGGCACGATCATGCGCGACATCAGGAACATGTGGGTGATGGCATCGACCACGTGCATCGCGCCGCCGCGCCGGTTGACGGCCACGGCCGCCCCGACTTTGCGCGAGAAGAGCCGCCCGTTGGCGACCGCCACCAGACCCGCGCGATCGATCAACGCCTTCATTTCGGCCGTCATGTTCGCGAAATAAGTGGGCGATCCCATGATGATGGCGTCCGCCGCGATCATCTTAGCGATGCAGTCGTTCACGATGTCATCCCCGATCACGCACCGCTTGTCCTTGGCTTGGAAACAGTGATAACAAGCCGTGCAGCCTTGGATGATGTTTCCGCCGACCTGCACCAGCTCGGTGTCGATCCCCGCCCGCGCGATGGGTGACAACACTTTTCTGAGCAGAATCGCCGTGTTCCCATCGGGATTCGGGCTACCGTTGAATGCAACCACTTTCATTGCTGCCTCCCTCTCCAGGTTAAAAGCCGAAATCAAGCTGACCGGAGACCGTCACCTTGCGCCCGTCCGGCAGTGCCGGATCCGACGTGTC
>MWEJ01000802.1 GCA_002071025.1 Verrucomicrobia bacterium ADurb.Bin070
CGGCGGGGCGGCGCGTGCTGTTCGACGCCGAGCACTTTTTCGACGGGTACAAGGATGATCCGGCGTACGCGCTGGACGCGCTGCAGGCGGCGCTGCGCGAGGGGGCCGACGGGGTGGTGCTCTGCGACACCAACGGCGGCTGCCTGCCGCACGAGATTTTTGCGATCACGCAGACGGTGTGCGCGGCGCTGCCCGGCGCGCAGGTCGGCATCCACACCCACAACGACAGCGGGCTGGCGGTGGCCGCCTCGCTGGAGGCGGTGCGCGCCGGCGCCCGTCAGGTGCAGGGCTGCGTCAACGGCTACGGCGAGCGCACCGGCAACGCCAACCTGACCGCGATCATCCCCGCGCTGGAGCTGAAGATGGGGTTTGCGTGCGTCGGGGCCGAGCGGCTGCGCCGACTGCGCGAGGTCTCGCTGGTGACCGACGATCTGGCCAACCAGCGGCCGGATCCGCGCCAGCCTTATGCGGGGCGCTCGGCCTTCAGCCACAAGGCGGGCGCGCACGTCAACGCCGTCAAGAAGAACACGCGCACCTTCGAGCACATCGAGCCCGAGGCGGTGGGTAACCAGCGCCACGTGCTGGTCTCCGAGCTGTCGGGCGCGGCCAACGTGATGATGAAGGCTGCCGAGCTGGGCACCGATTTCAGCGGGCTGGACAAAGAGCGGGCGCGGGCGATCCTCGACGAGGTCAAGCGGCGCGAGAACAAGGGCTATTCCTACGAATCGGCGGACGGCTCCTTCAAGATCCTGCTGCAAAAAGTGCTCAACACGCACCGCCCCTTTTTCGAGCTGGAGGGCTTCCGCGTGATTGTCGAGAAGCGCGGCAGCGACGAGCCGTGCATCTCCGAGGCCACGGTCAAGGTCAAGGTCAACGGCGTGGCCGAGCTGACGGCCGGCGAGGGGCATGGGCCGGTCGACGCGCTCAACGCGGCGCTGCGCCAGGCCCTGACGCGCTTCTATCCCGAGATCGAGCAGATCGCGCTGACGGATTACCGGGTGCGTATTCTGGACCCGCAAGAGGCGACCCGGGCCATGACGCGCGTGCTGATCGAGTCCGGCGACGGCGCGCGCCAGTGGGGCACGGTGGGCGTCTCCGAG
>MWEJ01000803.1 GCA_002071025.1 Verrucomicrobia bacterium ADurb.Bin070
GATCACCTCGATCAGCTCCGGCGCAGTGGTTTTGCAGAAGACGCCCGTCAGGACCTCTCCCCGTTTCAGACGCTCACGCGTCTCGTGTAAACTCTGTTTCATTCGTATTCCTTTGCGTATTCGGTTTGCGGAGGGGCTCACGAGTTGAGTACATGGTTTTGCGGAACACAGTCGGGAGCGCGGGCGTCCCCGCCCGCAATGTGAAAGACCGTGCGCGATTCAGACGCGCGGTGTGGTATTCAATGAATGATCGATCAGCCATTTACATGAAACGGTGTTGCGGGCGGGGACGCCCGCGCTCCCGACTCGCGTGTTTTCTCTTCTGTCCGGCATTCCTTGAACCCTTTTTTTCCGATAAATCCTTTAGGGCGGCTTCTATTGCGCATTGCCGATTGCGGTGTGTCCGACCGTGTCGGTCGGTCCGGTGTATCCCGGACCGCCGCCCGCCACATAGCCGTCGCTGCGGCCTGTGCCGTCGCGGCTGACCCAGAAAGCATACAGCGCGCCGTTGGACAGCGTGAAGCGGAAACGGACCGGCCGGCCGCGCAAAGCCCTGACGCTGTCAACGTCCTGCCAAGTGACGCGGTGCAAAGTGCTGTCGACGGCAACCGGCCGGCACTCGGCGAGCGCAAAACCCGGGAGAGCCGCACCGCTTTCAGCATCCTGCAGTTCCACGCGCAGCTCGCCCTGCGGACACGCCACGTTCACGAACACGCACGCGCCGCTGAAGAGCAGCGGCCGCGTGACGAGTTCGCCGCCGCCGCCCGTTGCCGTCATGGCCGCGAAACCGTCGCGCCGCAGAAAGGCGATGCCCATTGCTCCGTTGTCGTACATGCCGTTCTGCAGCCAGTCGCCGCTGAGGCGGTTGGTGTCGCCCTGAAATCCGGAATAATAGAACCAGAGGCGGTCCTTCTGGACGGTGCAGAGATTGCCAAGCGACTGCACATAGCCGGTGTCCCACTTGCCGCTGCCCCAGCGCTCCGCGCGGATGTGCGCGCGACGGTCGGGCCGCGACCAGTGGAAACCGTCGCGGCTGTAGGCGAAATTCAGCTCCGTGATCTTCGGCAAGCCGACCTTCATGCAGTCGCCGTTCTCCGGC
>MWEJ01000804.1 GCA_002071025.1 Verrucomicrobia bacterium ADurb.Bin070
TCGACGCGCTGCAGCTGGTGCTGTCGGCGGTCGGCGACGAACTCATGTGAGACTACCAAGAGAAAGGGCGATCATGAAACGGGTGACTTGGACTATCGAACTTGACGAGGACACTGTCGAGGCTGCGGCGGTGGTCGCGCTGGCGATCATGCGCGATCAGGAATCGACGGCCACGGTCTTCGACGTCACAGACGAAAAGGGAAAGACAGTAAGCGTGGACCTCCGGCGCGACCATGAGCCGGTGGCGAACCTGCGCTGCGACAACTGCTGGGCCTTTTTCAAGGGCACGGACAAGCTCGCCCGAGTGTTCCCGGACATTCCGGACCTGCTGTCGAGGATCGAGCCCGGAGGCGTCGTGCCGGCCGGGGAGTGCCCGGACTGCGGAGCGCTCGTGTATCCGCTGAACGCGCCCGTGCGCGTCGCGGTCCTGCTGGAAGGCGGGCTCGTGAAGGCGGTGCTTGCCGACCGGGGCAACGTCAGGGCTGCAGTGCTGGATCTGGACACCGAAGGCGCGGACGACAGCGAGATCATAACGGTGGATGCCGGCGACGACAACATGACGGGAATCCCGGTCACGAAGGACGTGATCGCGGCCCCTGTTTTCGTCAGCGCGTTGTTCACCCTAACCGAGAAACTGGAGAACGAAACATGAAGTACTGGGAAGAATACCGGAGCAAGTGGGGCTTCGGCGACGGCGATGCCGTGCCGCCCGACGCCTGGGCCTTGCGTTACGTCTACGTCAGGGAGATCAACCGGCTGGCACAGGCCAAGGGCAGCGCCGTGAGGCTGATCGCCTACGACAGGGGCGGCGTGCACAACCCTTACCTGATCTGCAGCGTTCCTGCGGATGCAGTGAAAGGCGTGCCGGAGCCTGACCTCTGCAAAGGCGCGTGGGCCGGCGGCTGGAAGCCGGAGCGGGACTGGGCCGAACCCGCAGACGACGACGCCATGCTTGAGGCCGTGGAGGAGGCGCTGGCAAACGACGACATCGACGGTTTGGTCGACGTCGACGTGTCCATCGCCGACGAGCCCGGCGTCGACTGCAACATCGCCGCGTGAAAGGAGACCATGGACGAGGACAACTGCAGGCCCTACAGGG
>MWEJ01000805.1 GCA_002071025.1 Verrucomicrobia bacterium ADurb.Bin070
CCAGGTGTAGCTGCCCGTGCCCGGCGCGGCCTTGCGCTGGAAGCAGTGGGGACGGCCGACCAGCGTGTGGAGATCGGACTGGATGCCCATGCGGCGGAGCTGCTCCCAGCATTTCACGGAGTTCATCGCCGCCCAGCCGTCCGCATCGCCGTGGATGAACAGGATCGGGCACGTCGCAAGGTCGAAAGAGAATTCCGGAACGAGCCGCGCGTCGTCCTCGTTGCCGCCGTGCGCGTTCGGTTTTTCGGCGCCGTCCGTGAGCGCATAGGCCGGATAGATCGCGACCGCCCACTGAACGCTGCACGAAAGCTTGTCGAGGTCGTCGATCGGCCAGTAGGCTCGGCGTTTTGAACTGGTCGCGCCCATGAGCGTCAGGTGCCCGCCGGCCGAGGAGCCCATGATGCCGATGCGGTCGGGATCGAGCCCCTGCGCCGCGGCCTGGCTGCGGACGACGCGGACGGCGCGCTGCAGGTCCTGCCACGCCGTCGTGTGTTTGGCGAGCCCGCCCAGCGGACGCGGCGTGCGGTATTTCATCGTCACGACCGTCATACCCTTTTCGTTCAGATAACGCCGCGCCGGCGCGACCTCGAAGCCGTCCGGTCCGTTGCCCATGTAGCTGCCGCCCGAGTAGATGATCTGGATCGCTTTGGTCTTGAGCGCCTTCGGCATGTGCCACTCGAGATAAGGCAGGCACTGGTTCGTCTGCAGATCCGGCATCCGGCCTTCCGGCCAGACCGGCTCCTTGCGGGTTTCGCCACGCGCCTCGTCGTTCGGATAGCGGGCCATCAGGTCCTCTTCCTCGCCGAGACGTCCGTCGAAATTCATCTGTCGGAGGTACTCGGCGATCCGGTCGAGCCAGTGGTCGTAGGCGGCACCGTCCTCGCCCTTACCCGGGTCGCCCATAAAGCCGTGAGGCCGGTCCGCGAAGAGGTGGAGCTCAGCCGGGATTTTCATCCGGCGGAGCTGGCGGTAGATCTGCGTGGAGCCGTTCGGCGAATAGATATCCGCCCCGCCATGGAAGAGCGCCATCGGACAGGTCTTCGCGTCGAACTTGAACACGTCCGTGAGCTTGACGTCGATCGCGTCGCCCTCGCGCGT
>MWEJ01000806.1 GCA_002071025.1 Verrucomicrobia bacterium ADurb.Bin070
GTGAAGATCGGCGACAAGACCTATTCGCCGCCGGAAATCTCGGCGATGATCCTGCAGAAGCTGAAGGCCGACGCCGAAGCCTATCTGGGAACCCCGATCACGCAGGCCGTCATCACGGTGCCGGCATACTTCAATGACAGTCAGCGCCAGGCGACCAAAGACGCGGGGCGCATCGCGGGGCTTGAGGTGCTGCGCATCATCAACGAGCCGACGGCCGCCTCGCTGGCGTATGGTCTGGACAAGAAAAAGGACGAGAAGATCGCGGTCTACGATTTCGGCGGCGGCACCTTCGATATCTCGGTGCTCGACATCGGCGACGGCGTGTTCGAGGTGAAGGCCACCAACGGCGACACCCATCTCGGCGGCGACGACCTCGACCAGGCGGTGATGAACTGGCTGATCGAAGAGTTCCGCAGGGAGAACGGGATCGACCTCTCCAAGGACATGATGGCCCTGCAGCGCCTGAAAGAGGCGGCGGAGAAGGCCAAGTGCGAACTCTCCTCGGCGGCCAGCTCCGACATCAACCTGCCCTTCATCACGGCCGACGCCAACGGCCCCAAGCATTTGACGGTCACGCTGACCCGCGCCAAGCTGGAACAGCTCACCGACAGTCTGATCGAGCGCACGGCGCAACCCTGCCGCAAGTGCATGAGCGATGGCGGCCTCACGACCGTGGACGAAGTGGTGCTGGTCGGCGGCCAGACGCGTATGCCCAAACTTCAGGAGAAAGCCAAGGAGCTGTTCGGCAAAGAGCCGCACAAGGGCGTGAATCCCGACGAGGTGGTGGCGGTCGGCGCCGCGATCCAAGGCGGCATCCTCAAGGGCGAGGTCAAAGATGTGCTGCTGCTGGACGTCACCCCGCTGACGCTCGGCATCGAGACGCTCGGCGGCGTCATGACCCCGCTGATCGAGCGCAACACCACGATCCCCACCAAGAAGAGCGAGATCTTCAGCACGGCGGCGGACAACCAGCCGTCGGTCGAGATCCACGTGCTCCAGGGCGAGCGCAAAATGGCCGGCGACAACAAGACCATCGGCAAGTTCCATCTGGACGGCATCCCGCCCGCGCCGCGCGGACGCCCGCAGATCGAGGTG
>MWEJ01000807.1 GCA_002071025.1 Verrucomicrobia bacterium ADurb.Bin070
GTGATCCCCGCCGCCTTTGCCTGGCGAGAGACCCTGGCCCGAAACCGGCTGCCCGGCACCTCGCCCGTGCGGTCCCGATCCTGCGCGTACCTGACCGCGGCCGCCGTCTATGTCCAACTCGCCGGCGAACGCGTCCCGAAAGACGCACTCGAAACATATTGGACGACCCGTCGCACCACGGAAGCGCTCGCGCTTTCTGCGCGCGAAGCCGTCGTCAACGCACGCGCAACCCGTCACTACAGCGGCCCCTTTGCGGGTGTCGTACGCATCGAACCGCGCATCAAACAGCGGCTTAAGATCTTTGTACCAAACACATCCACCGATGACCCTTTGCGTCAGAACCTCCAGTTCATCCTGGACGCAGCGTTTCAGGAGTGGTTCTGGAAAACGCCCGCGGAGTGGTACACGGACGGCTTTGATCGCTATGCATCGGCCTTTGACCTGGTGTATGGCGACATGCAGCAGATGAGCCTCTATGCCGATCCACAGCTTTACACGTCGTTGAGCCAGCCCCCGACGAATCAGCCTTCCCCCTGTACCGCGGTTTTTTGTCGCCTGCCTGCGGATGACCCTGACGGACTCGCGACGCTGCGCCGCCTGGAAGCCATATCGATTGAAGGCTATGCATTCGCCAAAACGCGCGGCATGGTCTTTGTCCCCTACCCGATCGCCTGGGCTCGCGCATACCAGGCTGACGCCGCACTCGTCCGACCGCCCGACCCCGGACGCGTAAACGACTGGCTGACCTACATGCTGGCCAACATGCTCTACACCACGGTGACCGACCGCTACCTGCCGCCGCCGGAAAAGGCCAAGCCGCGCCACGCCAATGCCGACCATCCGCACGGCCGCCACGATCTCTGCGCCCGCATCGGCTTCGAGACCCTGCGCCAACTCGCCACGCTGCGCGAACCGGTCAACGCCCTCCTCATGAGCAGCGGCACCTACCGCATCGATGCCGACAGGCCCGGCTTTGTCGGCATCCGCCTGCTCGACCGGCCCTCGCGCGAGGCCCGCGTGTTCTGCGCCACCGACATCCCGGGCATCGCCCAACTCTCGCGCGAATCGCTGATCTTCACGCCGGAAAACTTC
>MWEJ01000808.1 GCA_002071025.1 Verrucomicrobia bacterium ADurb.Bin070
TCGGCACCATCGACCTGCTGCCGACCTTCGCGCGCCTCGCCGGCGCGGCGCTGCCGGCCACGCCGCTCGACGGCCATGATATCTGGGACCTGATCACCGGACGCCCGGGCGCGGTCAATCCGCACGACTACTACGCGTTCACCACCGGCAAGGCCTTCGAGGGGCTCTTCAGCGGCGACGGCCGCTGGAAGCTGCACCTGCCGCACGGCTACCGCACCTTGGCCGCCGCGGGCCGCGACGGCAAACCCGGCACCTACCGCCAGGAACGCATCGGCCTCTCGCTCTTTGACATGGCCGCCGACCCGCATGAGACCGTCAACGTGATCGATCGCCACCCCGAGGTCGCCGCGCGCCTGCGAGCCTTCGCCGAACGCCATCGCCAGACTTTCTTCAGCCCGCCTGCCGCCTCGAAACCGGCCGGGCGCTAACCGAATCCTAATGTGTTTTGGGGGTGTTGGGCCGGCCGCGGATCTGATATTATCTTAGCGTTTGAAATGTGTTTGAGCGCTGTGAGCGCTTGCCTGCATGATCCTCACCCTGTATGGAAACGCCTATGACACACGTGAAGACCGCGCTGTCCGCCCTTGCTCTGCTTCTGCTGACCGGCCTGCTGCTCACCGGTTGCGACCGGGTGCCCAAGGGCCTCGAACCCGAAAAACTGGTGCTCTTCACGCCCGAGACCCAGCTCGCGCCGTCCGGCTCGGTCCAGACCAACGCGATCCGAGTGGAACTCCTGAGCCGCGCCGTGCGCGGTCTGCTGGGCGGCAAAGGGAGCGCGCACCCGATCGCGGGCGCGCGTCTGACGGTAGAGCCGGCCGACCCCGCAGTCGGCATCCGCGCGATCCCCGCCGAGGGTGTCACCGATGCGGGCGGCACGTGCAGCTTCAGCGTCGAGCTGGGCAAGGGGTTCGGCGATCAGTATCTGGACATCGTCTGTGCCGACACGCCGGAGGTCCGCCGGCGCGTGCGCTTCGTGGCCGGCGTCGCGCTGGCGAATAACCGGCAGGAGGGCGCTTCGGGCCAGCCGCTGCCCAAGCCGCTGCGCGTCACGCTCACCGCGCCGGACGGCGCGCCCGTGGCCGGCGCCCCGG
>MWEJ01000809.1 GCA_002071025.1 Verrucomicrobia bacterium ADurb.Bin070
TTCGTTCGGGATGCTGCTTGTTTCGTTTTACGGAAAGGAGTGGCTATGAAAGCGAACGTCGCGTGGGTGTGCGGTCTCTTGGTGTGCGGGGTGTGGCGACTGCCGGCCTTGGGAACGGCTGAGATTCAAAAGCGGGTGCCTGTGCGCTTCTCGTATGAGAGCGGAAACGGGCATTTCGATGAAGACACCGGCTGGCTGACGCTGGTGCCTTACTGGTCGCAGTTTCACGGTTACCTCAGGGCCAGTTCGATCCCGTACGGGTTTTCGGCGAGCGCGTATCTGGTCTATGCGTTCAGCCCGGCGGAGGTCTATCCGGGCAACGTGTTCGCCTGCCGTGTCTGGCTCGAGCCGATGGACGACGCAGGCATCACGGAACTCTATTCCGAGTCTACGTGCCGGTGGCGGACTACAGCCTCGCGGATTTCTGTTATGAGACGCACCCGATCCTGACGGCTTCGCTTTACAAGTCGGTCGGATACGCGCTGACGGTCGAGTCGCCGCTGACGCTCTCGTACTCGCCGTCGCAGGTGTCGCGGTTGGGCAATTTCCTGCCGGGGAGTTATGAGCCGCCCGATCGCGCGTGGCTGCATGACGGGCCGTACCAACTGGCGGTCGATCATGTCGGGCTGGAGTCCGACACACCGTGGGTCACGCTGGCGTTCCCCGTCAATCAGCGTCCGGACATGCCGGACATCATCATCAACGACCTCACGGTGAATCCGGAGAACGGCTGGGGCAAGGGCCGCGCCTATGTCGGCGAATGGACGACGATCCGTTTCACATTCGGCAATTTCGGCGAGCGCGCCACGCAGTACGACGCGGAATGGATCGCGCGCACGCGGATCGACCGCGAACCGGAGCATATCGAATGGCTCAACAACCGCGGCTTTGCGCCGTACATGACGCTGGGGGTGAATGCCGTGACGCAGCCCTTCAAATTATTATCGGTTCAACGCGGGCAACACGCTGTACGGCGGCAATGGCTGGTACCGCTACGCTTATGAGGCCGGCTCGTGGCAGATGGTCTCCAACGCGCCGCCTTGGATGGGCGACATGAACCTGCAGTTCTCGCTCTACGACCGCGAGGC
>MWEJ01000810.1 GCA_002071025.1 Verrucomicrobia bacterium ADurb.Bin070
GCGTGATCGACAAGAAACCGCAGATGCCGCTGGAGGTTGAGCGTGTAGTAGGCGTCATACGAGGCGTGAAGGCCGACGAGCGTTTGGCGCGCCTTCGCCTGCCTGGCGCTGAAGGGCCCGAAGCCGGAAGGCTTGACATCCTGCCAGCGGGCGATGGCCTCGCCGATCGCTTCGGCAATTCCGGCCAGAGCGAGCGTGCCGTTCTTAAAATGGTGGTTGAGATCCGGATGCGGAATGTATGCCAGCATCTGCCACGCGAAAGGCGTGGCTTCGCGGGCACAGTCGCAGGCCCATACCTGAGGCACCGCAAGGCCGCACGCGCGCAACTGATCCGTGACGACCGTCTCAACGTCGAAGTAGTTGTCGGCTTCGGGACCGTCCTCGGTGCGGATAAAGGCTTCCGAAGCGGAGGGGCCATCGGCCGCCGGCCTTGAGCCACCCTGAACGTGGAGCCTGTCACGTTCCACACAATGCGTCATATCGCCCTTGAGGCGAAACGTGCGGTGATTGCCTTGGCCATTGGCCGGATGGATCTCAAACGCCATGCCGGGGAAGCGTTGCTGCAGGGCGTGCCGCAACTGGCTCGCCATCAGCGAGGTGTCGGAACAGGCGGCATCCGTGCCATGAAAGGCGGCCGCCCGGTCGCATTTCCAGTAGTAGATACCGGTACGGTCTTGGGAAAGGAGGGTGTGCGTCATCATAGTTGTTTGTCGGACATGTCTGACAAGGGTGACTGGAGTAAGGGGCGGAACCGCCACCAGGCGGCGACAAGGCTGCCGAGCAGCGTTTGGACAACGCTGCAAAAGACAGAGGGAACGCCGACCAGCGGGTCGGCGGCAAAATGTTTCTTGGCCAGCATCGCCGCCATGCCGCCGTTCTGCATGCCGACCTCGATGGCCACGGTGCGCGCGATCTCGTCATGGAAACGGAACAGCCGCGTGATCCAGAAGCCGACCACGAAGCCGGCCCCGTGCAGCAGCGTCAGGGCCAGGGTCAGCCTGCCCGCGTTGGTCACCACTTTTTCAGCGTTGGGCGCGATGATGCTCCCGGCGATAAAGATGATGGCGATAACGGAAATCAGCGGGCC
>MWEJ01000811.1 GCA_002071025.1 Verrucomicrobia bacterium ADurb.Bin070
TAGAGGCGGTCGAACTCGTCGATGCGCGAGACCGTCTGCACGCCTTCGGTGACCGTGCCGCGCACGCTGAAGCTCTTGAGGTTCTTGCCGGGCTGCTCGACCTTGAGGTCGATCGTGATGGCGCAGCCGTAGCCCTTCTCGGTGTCGGCCTCGCGGTTGACCAGCTCGATGCCCATCTCCTTGAGGAATTTGACCGCGGCCTTGTAGTCGTTGTAACGGTCGAACTCGCTCCAGATGCCGGAGAGGATCGAGACGGTCAGCCACTTGCCGAAGGGCGCAAGGTCGCCGTAGAAGCTGGTTTCGATCATCTTGATCGGCGTCTGGGTGCCGGAGATCTGCCGCACGAGGCTGGCGAGGTTGAAGGCCAGCTCGCAGTAGGCGCGCTCAAGGCCCTCGGGGATGTCGCGGTTGACGATGCAGCTCATGTCGGCCTTCTCGTCGAGGTCGATCAGCTCCTGGGCCGCGCGCTGCGCCGCCACGAAGTTGGCTTCCTGGGTGTTGGCACCGAGATGCGGCAGCATCAGGTCGGCGATGTCGGTCATGCTCTTGGGACCGGCCTCGTCTTTGGGGTAGACGTCGTTCAGATAGCGCAGTCCCTTCTCGGCCTTGACCGCGCGCAGCGCCTCCTCATCGACGATGCCGAAGCGGGCGCAGTTGATGATGGTGGCGCCCTTCTTCATGAGGCCGATCAGCTTGGGGCCGACCAGGCCGCGCGTGCTTTCGCCGCCCGGGATGTGCAGCGTGACGTAATCGCACTGGCTGAAGATCTCCTCCAGTGTTGCGGACTCGATGCCGAGATCGCGCAGGCGGTCGCTGTTGATGAGGGGATCATACCCCAGCACGCGGCACTCGAAGCCCTTGAGGCGTTTGGCGACCAGACGCCCGATGTTGCCGAGGCCGACGATGCCCACGGTCTTGCCGGTGATCTCGCGGCCCATGTAGTTCTTCTTTTCCCAGCCGCCGGCGCGCGTCGTGATGTCGGCCTGCACGATGTGGCGCGCGTCGGCCAACATCATGGCGATCACCTCTTCGGCGACGCCGTTGGCGTTCGCGCCCGGCGTGTTCATCACGTCCACGCCTTTTTT
>MWEJ01000812.1 GCA_002071025.1 Verrucomicrobia bacterium ADurb.Bin070
GGCGGGCGCGGCCGGCGCGGAGACGCTCGCGCTGGCGCCGCAGCACCTGCGCGCGGTGCAGGTCGCGCTGATGGATCAGACCGACAACCATAACGAGCTGGTCTGGGAACGCGAGTGGCTGCTGATGCCCAACGAGGCGCCGTTCACTGTGCAGGGGTGCGTCCTGATTGTCGAAAACGCGCTGGACGGCTCCGGCCTCGCCTTCCTCAAACTGGCGCCGCTACCGCATGCCCGCCAGCAGCGGGACGCGGCCGATTTTGCCGTGCATGCCGGCCGGCGCACGGTCTCTCTCCTCTTCAACGGCTATCCCGTTGCCGCGTTGGGCTATCGCGGCGGACGCGCGGGGCGCACGCGCGCACTGCACGCCTTTCAGCGGTGCTTGCGCGAGGTCCGGCCCGGCCGCGACGGGCTGTTCCTCAGCAACACCTGGGGCGACCGCTCGCGCGACGCGCGCATCAACGAGGCGTTTCTGCTGAAAGAGGTCGAGTCCGGCGCGGCGCTCGGCGTGGATGTGGTGCAGATCGACGACGGCTGGCAGAAAGGGCGGTCCGCGAATTCGGTCGCCGCGCGCGGCAAAGGCGTCTGGAACGGCTACTGGGCGGCCGATCCGAATTTCTGGGAGCCCGATCCCGCGCGCTTTCCCGGCGGGCTGGAGCGGGTGGTCAAGGCGGCGCGCGACCGCGGCATGAATTTCGGGCTCTGGTTCGGACCGGACTCCAGCGGCAATGCCGCCAACTGGCAGCGGGATGCCGATCACCTGCTGGCGTTTCACCGCGCGCTCGGCATCAACTATTTCAAGATCGACTCGATGAAGACACACAACGCCGAATCGCTGCGGCGTCAGCGCGCGATGTTCGACCGCATGCTGGAGGGGTCCGGCGGGGCGATGGTCTTCGACCTCGACGTGACGGCCGAGATCCGTCCCAGCTACTTCGGGCTGCCCGACATCGGCCCGCTGTTCGTCGAGAACCGTTACACCGACTTCCACCGCTACTGGCCGCACCAGACCTTGCGCACGCTCTGGTCGCTGGCGCAGGTGGTGGATCCGCTGCGCCTGCGCATCGAGGTGCTGAACAACGCGCGCA
>MWEJ01000813.1 GCA_002071025.1 Verrucomicrobia bacterium ADurb.Bin070
GCCGGCGGCACCCATTTCTCGCGCGGCGAACTGTGGCTCTCCGCCGGCGCCTCGCTCGGCACGGGCCCCATCACGCACGCGCTGGCCAACGGCCGCCTGCGCAGCGTCGGCGCCGAACCCGTCGTGATCACGAACGACCTCTTGATCGCCGCCAGCGGCGCCGCGCTGGACGCCGATGGCCCGATGATCTTTTCGGGACGCCTCGACTGGGCCGCCGGCCAGAAAGTCTTCCATAAGTTCGGCCACGGCACGCTGATCTTCACTGGCCAGGCCGAGGAGTCCGGCAACTATCAGATCAACCACCGCACCGCGACCCTCCGCGTGGCGGATGGCGCCCGCATCGTGATCACCAATGCGAACGCTCGCGACACGCTCTATCTGTCGGCAGACACGTCCGTTCCCCGCACCCTCACGGTCGAGACCGGTGCGGTCGTAGTCGCCGGCGGCATCTATACCGGTTCGGGGCCGTCGAATACCGTGCATGTGAACGGCGGCAGCCTGACGCTGACCGGCAGCGGGGTCGGCGGCGAGTCCGGCCTGATCCGCACCGTCACCGACGTGGCCGGCGCCGACCGCATCATCGTGGATGCCGGTGACCTGACCTTCTCCGATGACGACTGGCTCAGCACGGGCGTGCGCGGCGGCGGCGCGGAGATCATCGTCAACGGCGGCACCGCCACCTTCGGCCGCCTCTCGCTGGGCGTGCGCGGCGACACCTCTTTCGCCTCCTCCGGCCTCCCCACCTACGCCAACATCTTCGTGAACGGCGGCGTCATGACAGTCGCCGGCGTCCTGAACTGGCTGGCTGATGTCACGTCAGGCCGCACCAACCGCCTCTTCCTGAACGGCGGCACGCTGCGCCTACCCCCCACCTTCCGCTCGGTCGCGCTCTCGGTGGCCAGCGGCAGCGCGTTCACCTTCAACGGCGGCACGCTGGAAGTGATGCCTCAAGCGAACTGGGGCAGCCTCTCGCTCAACAACTATCTGAACGGCCTGACCGACCTCTTCATCGACCAAGGCGGCGGCGTGATCGACACCTGCGGCCACGACACCGTCATCACGCAGCAGGTGCAGCGCGTCGGC
>MWEJ01000814.1 GCA_002071025.1 Verrucomicrobia bacterium ADurb.Bin070
GATGCTCTGGATCTCATTGCCGGCGAGCCCCTCGCGCAGCACGCGGATGATCGGGATGCCGCCGCCCACGCTCGCACCGAAATAGATGTCCACGCCGTTCTTCTCGGCAGCGCCAAAGATCTCCTCGCCACACTCGGCCAACAGCTTCTTGTTGGCCGTGACCACCGACTTGCCCGCGTTCAGCGCGGCCAGCACCAAGGTCTTGGCCACGCCGGTGCCGCCGATCAGTTCCACGACAATCTGGATGCCGGGGTCGCTGATGACCGCCATCGCGTCGGTCGTCAGCAGTGCGGGATCGATCGCCACGCCGCGGTCGGTCGTGATGTCGACATCCGCAATGCGCATCAGCACGACCTCAACGCCCAGCCGCTGCGCCATCACCTTGCGGTTGCGCTGCAAGCCGTCCGCGACGCCCGCGCCTACGGTCCCAAATCCGATAAGGCCCACACCGATCTGCTTCATACCCGCCTGCTTTCCTGTTTCTGCCTAAAAAATGGAAGAGACAGTTTAATAAAAACCGGTCGGGTCTTACAAGCCTGCAAAGACGGGCTTCACAACCCGACATCAAGGTTCTTGAGACGATAAAACATTTTTGTTACTGTTCGGCCCATCTGATGCGGGGTCGAATCTCTGCCCCCCAGAACGGGGCGGCTTCTCCAGAAAGGCTGAGGCGTATGGTGTTTCATGAACGGATTTTCTGCGGACAGGTGACCGAGGCGGATGTCGGAAGGCCGCTCCTGCTGGCCGGCTGGGTCGATGCCTTCCGCGACCACGGCGGGCTGCTCTTCATCCATCTGCGCGACCGCAGCGGCATCCTCCAGGTGGTCTTCAGCCCGGAAGTGGTGCCGCCCGAGGTCTACGCGCGCGCCGCCACGCTGCGCGCCGAGTTCTGCATCGCGGTGCGAGGCGCGCTGGTGCGGCGCCAGGCCGGCACCGAAAACCCCAACATCGAGACCGGCACGGTCGAGCTGATGGTCAGCGAACTGACCGTGCTCGCAGAGTCAGACGCCCTGCCCTTCGCGATCTCCGAAAAGGCGATGGTCGCCGGCGCGGCGACCGCCGCCGACGCCGTGGCCGAG
>MWEJ01000815.1 GCA_002071025.1 Verrucomicrobia bacterium ADurb.Bin070
CGGCGCTGCGGCGTCTGTGTGACAAGTATGGGGTGGCGGTTGACGGCCGGCTGGTCGCTGACGCGGAGCAGGTTGCCGGGGTGCGGCTGGAAACGGCTGGCAGCGCGGTGCCGCTGTTGCCGTGGCGCGTGGAACGGCGGTTTGCGGAGCTTAAGAAGATCATCGACAGCCGGACGCTGGAGCATGTTTCGACCTTGCGTTTCGCCGTGATGCGAAGTGGCGCGCGACTGGAGCATTTGGTTTATCGCGAATTCGACTTGTGCGAGTGGATGGCGGGTTCACCGATCCGCAAGACCTTCGCGTCGGTCGCGGGTGACAAGGTGGCGAACGTGATCGTGACCTTTGCGAACGGGATGAGCGCGAGCGTCGAGTGCTCGGCCGCGCTGCCGGAAGGCGCGGCCGAGATCGACCGGCATGAGATCATCGCGCGCCGCGGGGTCGCGTGCGATCGGGTGGTGGACACGCAGGTGCCGCAGGCCTCGATCTATGCGGTCACGGCGGAAGGGACCAAGACCTACACAGACACTGATGCGGAGCTGTTCGGTTTCAGCGATGCGGAAATCTGGACCGTCCGCGCGGCGTTCGCCGTGCTGAAAACCCCGGCGCTTGCCGCCGAGTGGAAGAAAGCTGCTTGCGGCGTGAAAGAGAAGGTGGCTCAAACGCTGGCTTGTGCCGAGACCTGCGTCCCGGCCGTTTTTCCGGAGGATATCCACGTATGAAACCGGTCAAGATCGCGATGATGTCATTGACGCACGGCCACACGCGCAAGTATTACCAGACGTTGCTTGAGAACGCCAAGCTGGATTGGGTGGCGTCGTGCGCGGAAGACCAGCGGGCCAAAGAAACGTATGAGCTTTATCAAACGGGTGTGCCATGCTATTTGAGCGAGGACGAGATGTTCGAACGGCATCCTGACATCGAGGCGGTGGTGCTGGCTTCGGCCAATGACAAACATATGGCGCAGGTGCAGGAGTGTGCGCGGCGCGGTGTGCATGTGCTCTCGATGAAAATCCCATCGTTCGATATGGCCGAGTATGACGCGATGATCGCGGCGGTGGACAAGGCCGGGATCGTGTG
>MWEJ01000816.1 GCA_002071025.1 Verrucomicrobia bacterium ADurb.Bin070
TGTTGGTGCCGAGCCGCGCCAGGTCCGCGCCCCCGTTGCGCAGCGTGTCCGTGACCTTGACCTGATAGCCGTCCAGCAGTTCGATGCGGCGCATCAGCGCCAGACCCTGCGCCGTCGCCGCAGAGAAGACAGCGGCCTTGCCGCCCTCCTCGCGCGCCACGCTGTAGGCCGCGTTCGGGGCGAGCCCCGGCAGACCGGACCATTCCAGGCCCGGCGCATTCGCGAAATCGAACGTGACCGGCGGATTGCTGTCCGACGCTTTGCCCGGTTCGCTCAGAAAGCGGTTCAGCGTGACCCGTTTGATCACGGCGCCATGCGACGAGACCGCGAGCGTCACGTCGCCGCCGTTGAGCGTGACCGTCTCCTCCGGCTGCGCGGGCGGCGCCGGGCGAGCGGCCTCGGCCTCCGGTTGCAGCGACTCGGGAGCGACGGTCAGCGCCGTCTGTTTCGCGGGCAGCGTCGCGGCGGGATCGGCCTTTTCGCCGGCCGGCGGCGGCGTCTTTAGCGCCGCCTCGCGGGCGCGTCCGGCCGCCTGCTTGTTGCTGTAGAACATCCACCCGACCAGCGCCAGGCCCAACAGAATCGCGACGATCCGCTCTTGCTTATTCATAATCCCTCAAACCGGCGGGCAGCACCCTGTGCCGAAACCGCCTGACCTCACAGCTCCCAGAAACCCGGTTACGGCCTTTTGGGCGGCACCGGGTCATAGCCCGACGGCCCGAACGGCCGGCAGCGCATCACGCGCCGCAACGTCAGCCAGCACCCCTTGAAAACACCATGCGTCCGAAGCGCCCCGATACAGTAGGCCGAACAGGTCGGCTCGAACCGGCAACACTGCCCGATATGCGGCGAAAGCACCACCTGATACGCCCGCACGAGCAGGATCAGCGCCCCGCTCACCACCCGACTGATGACGGCCATGATCCTGCCCATGCGCATCCTCCGTCATTTCTGAACAGGATGGCCGGCCACGACCGTCCGGTCCGTCACCTTCGCGCGTGTGTACGCCGCCTCCAGATCCCGCATGACATCCTGGCAATGCTTGCCGGCGATTCCCGCGCGCGCGATTAAAATCA
>MWEJ01000817.1 GCA_002071025.1 Verrucomicrobia bacterium ADurb.Bin070
GTGGGTCCAGGTGTTGAGCGGGATCGTGCCGCTGCCGGTCATCCACGTGCCGCCGATGAACATGCCCGCGACCGTGTTCTTGAGGCCGACGATAAAGCGGCCGGAGCTGCTGTCGTACTGTGAAAAGATCTGATTCTCCGGCAGATAGCCGGACAGTTTGAACCACGCCTCCGCCGTGAAGTTGTTTGAGGTGATCCGCCCGGTGGTGGCGACCCGCTCCGGCTTGGCGTCAAAGCTGAGCACCGCGTCGGCGGCGCGCGCGCCGCATGCGGCCAGAAGGAGAATCAACCGGATAACCGCTCCGGCTTTTTTGAAAACAGCACACCGTGAACCTGTTGCTTGAGCATGCATGGCCTGACTCCTGTCGTCCTATTGAAACACGGGTTTCTAAAAGCTGTATACCGGTTTTTGTATCATGCCCGAGCTGCGGTTGTCAACAGGGAAAATCGGTCATCTTTATCACGCGAAACGGGCCGTGAGCTGCGAGAGCGCGTCGTGCACCGGGTCGCTGGGGGCGCGGCCGCTCCGGGCCGCGGCGGCGGTGGCGGCGTCGAATGCGGTCAGCGCGTCCGCCAGGCTCCACGCGATATGCGCGTGCATCCAGCGGGCTGCGGCGCGCGGGTCGCCGCGCCGCACCGCGCGTTCGATCTCGGCGTGCTGGCGCCACGCCCAGGCGACATGGTGCAGGTCGCGTTTGTGGCTGTAATGGCCGAAGAAATGGTTGCGCTGGTAAGCGTTGGTGACGATCTTAATGGCCAGATGGTTACCAGCCGCCTTGAGCAGCAGCAGATGGAACGAAAGATCCGCCGTGAGAAACGCGACCAGCGGCCGGCCGTCCAGCAGCGGACGGCGCCGCGCACGCAGGCCGACCGCCGTCGCGTGCATGGTCTCGCACGCCTTGCGCAGCTCGGCGCGGTTCTCCTTGGTGAGGGTCCGCACCGCGCGTTCCATGGCGAAGGACTCCAGCGCCATCCGCACCTCGAAGGCGTCGATCACCTGGCGCCGGTCCGGCCGCGCGACATACGTGCCGCTGGACGGAATCTGGTAGAGCACGCCCTCCTCGGTCAGCCGGCGC
>MWEJ01000818.1 GCA_002071025.1 Verrucomicrobia bacterium ADurb.Bin070
ACGGGCACCGCAGATACATGTTCCTCGGAGCGGCGAACGCCCAGAACGCGGAATCGATCCTCGAGGACATTTGGGCGGCGATGGAGGAGAACAAGGAATACGGAGAGGACTTCCCGGAGGTGTCCCTGCCGATCCGCCACCTCGAGGGGCGCATGCAGCGGTGCGCTGTGCAGACGTGCGAAGGAAAGCTGACTAAGATACGGAGAGGGAAAGACCGGATCATTTTCCCGCGCATCGAGGGCTATCCGTGTTCTGGCGCGATGCTGGTCGCTCGCGGCAGGGAAGCCGGAATACGAGGGCTTGTGCGCGGATCGCAGCGGCCAGACCATGCGGCGATTGATGACCCGCAGACACGCGGCACCGCAAAGAGCGATGCGGGTTGCGGCGACATAGCCAAATGGATTGCCGGCGACGTTCTGGCGCTGGCAGGCCATGACCGCGCAATCTCCGCGTGCATGACAACCACGCCTATCTACGCCGGTGACATTTCTGACCAGTTTGCGGACAAGGACTTGCATCCCGAGTGGACAACGATCAGCGTCCCTATGGTGCTGGCGTGGCCGACGGCAGTTGGGCTATGGGATGATTACCTAGAGCTGAGGCGTCGCGACGAGGCAAGCGGAGAGGTTGGATTCCCGAACGCCACGGAGTTTTACCGCGCGAGACGGGATGAAATGGACGCTGGCGCAATCGTGATCGATCCCGGAGACGGCGACCCAAAGACAGAAATCAGCGCGGTACAGCACGCATACAACCTGCTGTTCAAACACGGGCGAGAAGCTTTCGAGGCGGAGTTCCAGCTTGCGCCAAAACGAGGCGCAGGCGCGTTCGTCCTTACGTCACAGATGGTCGCTGCAAATCTGTCTGGTGTCACGGCACTCGTGATGCCGACCGGATTTCACGGGGCCGTTGCCGCGATTGACTGCATGGCGCGGGAGTGTCTGAGGTGGAACATCATTGCGTTCGGCCCGCAACGTCAGAGCAGTGTTATCAGCTACGGCAGGTATCCTGAGCGCGGAACGCTGTACCCAAAAAACGCGCTTGTGCCCGAGCAGAACCGGGCATTCTCGGCG
>MWEJ01000819.1 GCA_002071025.1 Verrucomicrobia bacterium ADurb.Bin070
CGGCGCGAAGCCCTGTTTCGACATCATGAATGTCCACCCGTATTCGCATCCCGGCATGCCCGAAGCGACGCTTGAGGCGTCGATCGCCGGGCTCCGCGCCATCATGGCCAAGCATGACGACGCCGACAAGAAAATCTGGTTCACCGAAATCGGCTGGCCCACCCAGAAGCACCGCCTGGCGGTGCCGGGCCTGCTGCGGACGGCGCTCGCCGCCGCCCGACCTGGCAAGAAAAAGGGCGCGTGGCGCATCCTGGTGCTGGACGATCCCGCTTTTTCAAGGACTGCCGCGCCCTCTGAAGCGTTGCTGGCGCCCGAGCTCCCCGAGAACAGCCGCGTGCAGCGGCTTTCGCTCGACGCCCTGCTCGCCACGCTGGATGCCTATGACGTCGATGCCGTCATTCTGCCCTTTGACGAATCCTATCCCGCCACCGGCTTCGACCGCCTCACCCGCTATGTGCGTGAGGGGGGCACACTCGTCGAATTCGGCGGGGCGCCTTTTTACTATGCCCAGACACGTGCCGCTGACGGCACGTGGCAGCGCGACAACGCGTTCCGCCTGCCCGATTTCCGGTTCGGTTTCGAGGCATGGTGGACCGACAAACCGCGCATCCCGGAGAAGATGCAGGTGCACCTTGCCGGCCCCGCCCAAGCGCTGGACGCGCCCAAGCAGGGCTTCACCGCCGAGCGCTTTGTCGCGCCCCGCGGGCTGAAGGAGGGCGACCGCTTCATCCCGCTCGCGGCCGGCGTCCACAACGGCTACACCGGCACCGCAGCCGCCGTCATCGCGTACAACTCAGACCTCAAAGGCTCGCTGATCCTCTCCGCCTTTGCGGAAAAGGGGCAGCGCGGCGCCACCGAGCAGGAGCAAGCCGCAGTCGTGCCCCGCGCCGCCCTGATCGCCTTTCAGCACGGCATCGAGCGCTACTTCTGGTATGAATTTCAAGCGCCTGAGACCGATGACCTCGACCAGGAGAGCCACTTCGGCCTGGTGCACCGCGACTTCTCGCCCAAGCCGGCCTACCTCGCCTACAAGACGCTTGTCGCGCAGCGTCCCGCAGGCTCGACCGTGCTG
>MWEJ01000820.1 GCA_002071025.1 Verrucomicrobia bacterium ADurb.Bin070
CCCGTTCCAGGAGATCGTCGTCCGGCCGCTTTTAAAAGCTTCGACGATGCTCTCGCGACTCAGCCGACCGCCGGCCGGGCGGATGAAGGTGGCGCCCATCGTTCCCGGAGTCCGCCCCAAGTCAAAGGCGGCGTCGCTCGTGGCCGTCCGGCAGAGGCGGAAGCCTTTGTTGAGGAAGAGCGCCCAGGTCTTTTCGCTCGACGCGCGCCATGACGTGTAGAAATCGAATCCGCAGATCAACTCGGGCGCGCCGAGGAGCATGAACGGCAGCTCTCTGGAGCGCATGTGCCCGTAGAGCGGGTGGACCGGAACCGCCGCACCGCCTTGCTCCGCGATGTCCGCCTTGATCACCTCGATGTTGGCATAACGCGGATAAGGGCGCGGTTTCGCGGGCGGTCCGATGCCGACCGAGCCGACATGGCCGCCAGCCGTCTTCGGATACTCCGCGTTCAGGAAAAGCAGAAGATCGGAACCGCTCTCGCCTGCGGCAATCGACGCGGCGTCGACGCGGACGCCGTCGTTGTCGAACGCCGAGGAAAGATAGAACCAGCGGTAGTGCTCGGCGCGGAGCATGAAGGCGATCATAGGAATGTTCACGTCGTAGAGCCGCTCGCCATGAACGCCATGGGCATGGAAATCGCCTTTGTACCAGCCCGCCGCCGCAGGATCGAACAGTGGCTTCAGGGCGACCGCAAGCGTCTCTTGACGGCCAGCCTGCAAGACCCGTTCGACGGTGGCCGGCGCATAACCGTCCGCCCGAACCGTCAGGTGCAGCTTCCCCGGATCAGCCGAAAAAGCAAATGTGCCGGAGGTCCAGAAACGGCGGTTGGGTTGATGCCAAACCTCAGGTGGCACATCGGACCGCCCGCCGTAAGGGCGGCCGGCCGCATCGAACCAGCGCACGGGCTTCGAACCGCTACGGGCCTCAAACCAGGCGGCAAGGCTTTTGCCCGTCATTGCATCCGTGACATGGCCAGAGACGACCGCCGCGTCGGACGGCGTCATCTGCAGGCGGCAGGTGACCGGCACATCCGAGGTGACCGCAAGCCGCGCGAGAAGCGCGTCCGCCAT
>MWEJ01000821.1 GCA_002071025.1 Verrucomicrobia bacterium ADurb.Bin070
ACCCCCTCATAGGTGTTGGAGCCGGACAGAATCAGCGACTTCGCGCCGGACTTCTCCAGCCCGCCCGCGCCGCTCAGCGTCCCCGTGACCGTAAGCGTGCCGTTGCTCGGACAGAACGCGCGCGTCGCCGCCAGTGACAGCGGCAGCCCCAGCGTCTGGGTGGCCGCAGACAGATTGACCACGTCACCCTCAAGCGCCACGCTGTTGCCATCGACCAGAAACGCGCCCGCCCCGCTGCTGAAGAAGAGCCCGCCGAAGGCCGTGCCGGCCGCAAGGTCGTTGGTGTTCGCCAATCCCGCAGCACCGTCGAAGCGGAGAGCGTCCCCTGCTTCGGGTGCGGCGGCGTCGCCGTCCCAGTTGGCCGCCGTGCTCCAGTTGGCATCCGCGCCGCCGCCGTCCCATGTGCGCTCAGCGGCCGAGACCGCCGTCGTTGCCAGCAGCACCCCTATGATTATCGCGTTCTGTGTGTTCATGGCGCCGTCCCGTTTATTGCAGAAACATCAGTGTCCCCGAGTGGTCATACCGCACTGTCAGCACGCCCGCACCTGCGAAATGCGTGTCGTCCTGATATTTAGCGCCGCTGCCGACCGCGCCGTACGTGCCGGCGCGCTTCATTTTTTCACCGTAGAAGAGCCAGCCGACCGTCTCGTTGACGCCTGCCGACAGGTTGATCTTGGCGGATGCGACGCCGGCCTCCGGCATCGTGACGGCGGCCGTGTCGGCGATCGCCGCCGAATTGGCCAGCGACAGCGTGCCGTTGCCGAGAACCGTCACGTTCGTGCAGTTCGGACCGAACGTGCCGGCGCCCGATACGGCCAGCGTGCCGTTGGTCACGCTGAAGCCGCCGGAAGTCGTCGAGAACGCATTGGTGAGCGTCAGCGTGCCGGTGCCGCTCTTGAGCAGGCTGACCGCACCGTCAAAGCGCAGGTCGAGCGTGTCGTTCGCGTTCTGGTGGACGGTCAGGGTGGCAGGCGCGTCGCTCCGGATCACGCGCTGTCCGGCCAAGAAGGTTCCCATGTAAAGCCGGCCGGCGGTCTGATCATTGCCGTTCAGGTCGAGCGTGCCGTT
>MWEJ01000822.1 GCA_002071025.1 Verrucomicrobia bacterium ADurb.Bin070
GCCTGAACGACGGAGGAACTGCCATGTCACATGCACAACACGCGCACAGTTGGCCGCGGCGACGGTTCATGTCCGTTTGCGGGACCGCCGTGTGCAGCCTGGCCGCCCGGCGTGCGCGAGCGGACGCCGGCGGCGAAGAGCTGGCGTGCTTCGGGATCGTGGCGGATTGCCACTACGCCGAGCGGGATGACAAGCAGGGTGTGCGCGCCTACCGTGAGTCTGTCAGTAAGCTGGCCGAGTGTGTCGCGCAGATGAACCTTCAGGGGGTTGGCGCGTTGATTGAGCTGGGCGATTTCAAGGATGCGGGCGGCACTGCGGAACAGACGGCAGCGTTCTTGCGCACGATCGAAGGTGTTTTCAGCCGCTTCAAAGGGGCCCGTTACCATGTGCTGGGCAATCATGACATGGACCGGATATCCAAGGCGCAGTTTCTGGCGGCCATTGAGAACAGCGGGTTCGCCCAGGCGCGCGCGCACTATGCCTTTGACCTGGGCGGCTTGCGCACCGTGGTGCTGGACGCGAACTACCGTGCGGACGGCGTGCCGTACGAGGCAGGCAATTTCGACTGGCGTCAGGCGCATGTGCCGGAAGCCGAGCTGGCGTGGCTGCGCGGGGAGCTGGCCGCGACGCGCCGCCCGGTGGTCGCGTTTGTTCACCAGCGGCTCGACGCGGACGAGGGCGACGTATACGTACGCAACGCGGCTACGGTCCGGCGCGTGCTCGAGCAAAGCGGGCGGGTGCGGGCGGTGTTTCAGGGCCACCACCACGAGGGGGGCTGCCGCTCGGTGAACGGGATCCATTACGTGACGTTGAATGCGCTGGTGGTGGGCAAGGGCGAGGCGAACAACGCGTATGCGGTAGTCCGTGCGATGCGGGACGGCCGGCTGGTGATCACGGGGTTCCGGACGGCGCCGAGCCGCGTCCTGACCGGTGCCCCGTTTTTTTGATAAAATCGCACTTGCGCCAGGCATGGCACTGTGGTAATTTGAATCTCCATTTATTTCCAATTGGGAAGGAAACGAATCCGATGCCGACGATCAACCAATTAGTGCGCAAGGGTCGCGTGC
>MWEJ01000823.1 GCA_002071025.1 Verrucomicrobia bacterium ADurb.Bin070
GTGGGACGAAGCCGGTCTCTACGACAGCGTGTCAGGACTGGTCGGCGGCGGCGAGGTCAGCCGGGTGCTCTATTTTGGTGCGCTCGTGCGTTCCGTCAATGGATCAACTCCCGCGACGGAAGAGAAAGACGGCACGCCGCCGGACGGCATGGAGGCGTTCGTGCAGCTTACCCGGCCGGGCTTAAGTGCCTTGGGCGCGCTCGGTATGGGCAACGGCTGGGCGCAATGGGCCTACAGTATCGGCGGGGTTTTTGGCACGGCTGATCTCAAACAGACAAACAACACGACCTATGCGAGTGTCAATACCGCCACGCGCTTGATGGTGGCCAAGATCACGTTCAACCACACGGCGAACGACACGGCCACCGTCTGGCTCGACCCCAATCCGGATCACGGCGACAACCAAGTGTGGTCGGTGTGCCGCGCGACGGTGACGGGCGACTTCAGCTTCAGCCAGCTCGCGTATCGTTCCGGCAATATCCCTGACCTTAACGGCTGGGAGTTTGACGAGGTGCGCTTCGCGACCGACTGGCGCGGCGTGATCACCAATCTGCCGTCGTTGCGGCAGGGGATCATGATCAAGATCCACTGACGCTTGATCCCGCTCTGCGGGCGGCTACCTTGCCTCTGAAAAAAACAGGAGATCGGGCTGGGCGGTCAGGCGGCTGTATTGCGTTGCGGTTATGACTGGTGCGCAACAGGAATCGCGCCTGTGGCCGACAGGTGGTCGTGGCCGCGCACCTTGATGTGCAGTTCGCGCAGTTGCTTCTCGCTGACCTCGGAGGGCGCGTTCATCATTAGGTCCTGCGCCTTCTGGTTCATGGGGAAGGCGATCACTTCGCGGATGTTCTCTTCGCCGGCCAGCAGCATCACCATGCGGTCGACGCCCGGTGCGATGCCGCCGTGCGGCGGCGCGCCGAATTTGAAGGCGTTCAGCAGGCACGAGAATTTCTCTTCCACGACCGACGGCCCGTACCCCGCGATCTCAAAAGCCTTGTACATGATCTCGGGCTGGTGGTTGCGGATGGCGCCGCTGGAGAGTTCGATGCCGTTGCAGACCACGTCG
>MWEJ01000824.1 GCA_002071025.1 Verrucomicrobia bacterium ADurb.Bin070
GCCGGACGCATAGGTGCCGTTCCCCGCCACACTGCCGCCCTCCAGCGGCCAGTAACCCAGCGAGACCACGTAGGTCTGCCCCGCCGTGAATTGGAAGTTCGCGGTCAGCGTCCGGTTCTGCGCGGCAGAGAAGCTGTACGTGGCATCGGCCGACACCTCATAACCGAACTCCGTCCAGTTCACGAAGGCATACCCGGAGTTCGGCGTGGCCACAACCGTCACGGTGTCGCCGGGCGCGTAGGTGCCGGCACCGGAGACCGTGCCGCCGTCGACGGGCGAGGCCTGCACCGTAATGACGGGCAGCGACTGGAAGTTCGCCCACAGCGTGCGGTCCTCCGTGGCCGTGAACGAAAACTCCGGCTCGGTGGAGATCGCCGCGCCGCCTGCCGTCTGCGACCATTTTGTGAAGACGAACCCGGGGTTCGGCGTGGCGCCGACCGTGACGGTCGCGCCGTACAGATAGGTGCCGGCGCCAGCCACCGTGCCGCCGCCCAGCGGAGTCCGGTTCAGTGTGATCGTGGGGGTGACGGTCGAGAAGGTCCAGGTCCGCTCGTTGTCGGAAAGATCGGGATCGGCGGGATCCACCTCGTCGAGGATCGCGCGCACCGTGTACGTTCCAGTCTCGTCCGCATGGCAGTCGAGTGCGATGAATTGCTCGGAGAAGGGTTCGTTCGTGACGCTGTGCGTCGCGGCCAGCACTTCGCCGCCGACGGGTTTCTGGAGGTAGAGGCGCAGGCGCGACGTGCCTCCGACGCCGCCGGTACGCAGCCGCAAGACAAAGCGGTTGGTGACGCCGGCCAGCATGTAGGCGGGGATCAGGCCGGTGGGGTCTGCAGCCTGGTGATGCAGCGTGAGATCCGTCTCCTCGAAACCGAGCGGCAGCGCGTCGGGCGCGTCCAGAACGGAGACCGACACTTCGGCGTGATTGGTGAGGCCGCCGGGTGTGCCGGTTTCATAGCGCAGCAGATGATCGCCGGCGTCGAGAAGCGTGTCAATCTCGCGGTCGGTTCCCAGCTCGCCTTGCAGCGACGAGGTCCAGAGGCCGTCGCCCGCCGTTTGCGGCGGG
>MWEJ01000825.1 GCA_002071025.1 Verrucomicrobia bacterium ADurb.Bin070
CGAGAAGACGATGGCGCCCGGCGCGCAGTCGCCTCAGCGCGTCGTTTGCGGCTCCCCGGCCGTGGCGGAGATCGTGTTTGCGTTGGGCTGCGGCGACCGCGTGGTCGGCGTGAGCGACTACACCGCGTATCCGCCTGAAGCCCGAGCCAAGCCCAGTGTCGGAGGCCTCCTCAATCCGAACCGGGAACGGCTGCTGGCCGTCCGGCCCGACCTGCTGGTCACGCAGGGCCGGCACGAGGCACTGGCGGCATTCGCCCGCACCTACGGGATCCGCTTTCAGAGCGTGACGCTCGATACGCTCGCCGACCTGGACAGCGCCATCCGCACCATCGCCGAAACGCTGGGGGTCGCCGGACAAGGGCGCGCGCTGGCGGACGGCCTGCGCGGCGAACTGACCGTCGGTGACCGCGACGCGCCGCCGCGACGCGTCCTGTTGCTTCTCGGCCGTGCGCCCGGCGTCTGGACGGGGTTAAGCACGGTGGGCCGCGACACGTTCCTCGGCGAGTTGCTCGGCTTGGCCGGCGGCACCAATGTGTTTGCCGACGCGACGGGGCCCTATCCGCACATCTCGAAAGAGGCGCTGCTGGTGCGACAGCCCGAGGTGATCCTTGAAGTGCACCCGGGCGGCCTGACCGCCAGTCAGCAAGCGCGACTGCTGGCTGACTGGCACATCTTTGCCGACCTGCCGGCGGTGCGGCAGCGGCGCGTGCACGTGCTGACCAATGACTTCCTGTTGATTCCCGGCCCGCGCGTGCGCCAGACCGCACGGCTCCTCGCGGCGGCTATCGGAGGTGAGGCGCGCGGTGAATAGCGGGAACCCGATTGACCTTGATGCCGTGCGCTTCCAGTACGCGTCGGACGGCTGGTCGCTGGAACTCCCGCGCCTGCGGATCGGGGTGGAGCGCTTCACCTGCATCGTGGGCCCGAACGGCTCGGGGAAGAGCACGCTGTTGCGGCTGGCCGCCGGCCTGCTCAAGCCGGTCTCGGGGGCGGTCCGGCTTGACGGAAAATCGCTGTCCGGCTTTCCGCGGCGCGCGCTGGCGCGACGGATCGGGTTTCTGCCGC
>MWEJ01000826.1 GCA_002071025.1 Verrucomicrobia bacterium ADurb.Bin070
TAGCGTTGCACGCCAAGGCGCAGCGAGCCGTCAGCCTCCAAGGTCAACGCACCGCATGCCGCCAAGCTTGAGGGAATCAGATCGACCGGATACCCTTTGGCGCTGAGCGCGGAGGCGATCCCCAGCCCCACGTCGTTGTAGGCGGGGTGAGTCCAGTTCATGGCGCAGGCGTGTCCGAAAACGACTGCCGCGGGACACGCCACCGGCGCATCGCTCACCTCGTCCAACATGCGCAGCCGCGCCATACCGGCCATCAGCCCGCTGCGCATCAATCGGCCGTTGCGTTCCGAGCGCGGCAGGTCGGGCCGCGGATAGAGCGGATGCACATTCAGACGGCCGCCGCCCAGCGCGCCCGCCCACAGCTCGCCGATGTAGGGCTCCGGCTCTTTGGCATAGTATTGGTTGTACCAGAGCGGATAGCCCCAGCGTTTGGCCAGCGACGTGCGGCAGGCGTAGGGCGTCGATTCATCGCTCTGCCCGACATCGCGCGTCGCGTGCCACCACGAGAGCCCGTTCTTGCGGAACTCCTGCGCGCCGGGATACGGGGTCCACGTGGCGTGCGTCACGATCCAGGCGTCCGGCCCGAAATGCTCCTTGCCCGCGCGGTAAAAATCATCTTCGATCTCCGCGTTGCGGTCGCGGCACAACGCGCGGTAGCGGTTGACCGCCGCCGCGCGTTCGCGTTCCCGTCCACGCTCGCCGAGCGTCATCAGCAGCGCGTCGCGGATCAGGTCGCTGCCACCGGCCGCCGCAGCGTAGGCGTCCGCCATGGCGCGGGAATACCAGTAGCGGTCATGCGCGGGATTCCCGGTGTGGTCCGGCGGAAACCCCCACTCGTCCTTCATGATGCCGGCCAAGGGGATGTCCGCATACTGCCGGATGATCGCCCGCTGATACGCGAGCAGATGCGGCGCGAAAACATCGGGCGTCAACACCGTGTGCGCCGCGATCACGCACACCTCGCCTTCGGGCTGCGCGGGCACGCGCACCTTCAGCACGCGCGGCTCAGCGGCGAGCACGGCGACCTGCCCGGAGACATCGCGCACGCTGCCGGGCTCGATGCCG
>MWEJ01000827.1 GCA_002071025.1 Verrucomicrobia bacterium ADurb.Bin070
TGTGCTGTGATAGGCCATGCGTTCCTCCTACAAAATCGGGTTTTCCGTGCCGGTGAGCCGGAGTTTGAGGTCGGTCTTGTTTTGCACCGGCGTTCCGGGCGGCACCGTGCAGCGACGCCAGAACGAAAGAGTCACGTCGTGGGCCTTGTCGCCCAGGTTGAGCGGTGCGCCTCCGACGGCGGTATCGAGCCCGGCCTGTGTCAGGGCCAGCGCGTACCAAGCCGACTCGTCGCCCCCGGCGACATCCACCGGTTCGATCACCAGCCCGGTATAGTCGTACCCGGAGTAGACCGCGGCACCCGAATCGTGGGCGGCAGGGGTTGTGCCGCCGTAGCCGCGTTCCACGGCGAGGACGGTCGTCCCGCCGCCGCTCAGGATGCGTATCTGTTCGTCGTCGACGATGATGATTTCGCCGTCGGTGAAGAGAGGCGCGGAGAGCTGGAGCGAGGTCGCCCCCGATGCCAGGGCCGCGGCGAGGGTCGTCTGTTCGTTGGCCACGAACAGCTCCTTGTCTTTCGCTTCCCCGTCCGTGCCGTTGTAAGTGTCGTCATCGGGATTCGTGAGGTCCCCTTCGGATACTTGCAGGGTCAATGTAATGTCTTCGTACAGATGTATCGCCATCGATCTCTCCTATGCCGTCGGCCATTGCGTGACCGTGTATTGGTTCGCCGCCGCCTCGAAACCGGCGGTCGTCTGGGCGTGATCGTCCCTCTGCCGGTAGCGCCATCGGAGGCACGGCTTCGACTTGCGGAAGCCCGAGGCGTTGAGCGGCATCGAGCCGAGCCGCATGGGCCGGGTCCGGTCCACGGACAGGAGCAAGCCGGTGTGGTTCAGCCTGCGGCGGTTGAGCAGGAGCGTCTCCACGCGTCTTCGGCGCGGAATGCCCGTGTCCACGTCCATCTCGAAGGATGCGCGGGCCTCGGTCACATAGGCGTCGGTCAGTTCGGCGAGGTTGAGCGCCTTGTTGTTCAGGGAGAAGCCGGGCCTGCGGGCGCGCCAGCGGTCGACGACGTCCCATGCGCCGGATACCTCCGACCACTGAGCGTCGGCGTAAGCGGTGATGAA
>MWEJ01000828.1 GCA_002071025.1 Verrucomicrobia bacterium ADurb.Bin070
CTGAGGCCGGCACGCCGAGCTGCGCGAAGAAACGCTCCAAGCGCGGCTCCAGCGCTTCGGCAACGATCCGAAAGGTATGAATCTCTCCCTGCGCCACGCGCTGCATGGCTTCGCGCTGCGCGGCGTCAGGGTCTGCTGGCGGGCTCTCCACGTCAAGGATTCCGTTAGGGCGCGTTGGCGGCAGGTGCGGGCTGCGCCGCGAGTCGCGCCTTGCGGTTCTGCAGCGCGGTCTGAAGCTGGGTTTTGCTGATGCCGAAAGCCACCTGCACGGCATTGCCGTCGCAGGTGATGCCGATCTGCGTGGCGAGTGCCGCGGTTTCCGGTTCTTCGGCGGCGCGCAGCATGGCGAGGGCTCGGATGCCCATCAGTGCCTGATACACCTGCTGCGCCGTCTGATTGTCCGTCGCGGTGACCGCGAGCGCGGCCTTGAGGGTTTCCGCGTCCGGAGTCCCGATCCGCAGGCTGAGTGCCGTGGCCTGGCGCAAGGCTTGGGCATTGGGCTGCGCGCCCACGATCTCCGACAAGCCCGTGGCGTGAAGGGTCAGCACGTCGCCGGCCGAAGGCGTGAACGCCGCGCGCAGGGGCGTGTCTGCGGGAAGGCCGGGACGGCGCGCGGCCAACACGTCGAGAGCCTGCGCCAGCGGCTCGGCCTGATCGGCAAAGAGCGCGAGCCCCGGCTTGGCAAAGGCCATGCATTTTTTTTTCTTGTCGGAATCGTCACGCCACCGCTGGACCACGGTGCCATGATGGTTGGACGTCGAATACTCGCTGGCCCCGGCGAGAATGGTCGTCAGGCGCTGCGCGTCGAACCGTCCGTAGACATAAGCGACGCCGCCTTTTGACGCATCGCCGTTACCTGCGATCACGATATGGTCGATGTCTTTTTTCAGGTTCACGCCGAACATCGCTTCGGCGGCCGCAAGTTTGCGCTCGGCCTCCTGACGTTTGGCGGTGTCGATCTGGTCGGCCGCAAAGGCCAGCATCGGCGAGGCGTGCGCCGCCCGCAGGTCCAGCGTCAGCACCCAGCGGGTCTGGTCGGAGAAATCACGCGCCTCGATGGCGC
>MWEJ01000829.1 GCA_002071025.1 Verrucomicrobia bacterium ADurb.Bin070
GTGCTGCTCGGCTATTGCGCCATGTCCGCACTCGCGCACTCTCGCGTCACGCGTGTGCCGGTGCCGTGGCTCTACGCCGGCAAGCCCGCCATGATCTCGATCAACAGGCCGCCCGTTGCGGACCTCTTTGAAAGCGCTTCCGCAGGGCCGTTCACGCGGCTGGAGACCCGGCTGGGCGTATGGGGCGCGGGGGATGGCCATGCGGAAGTGTACAGCTATGCGCGCGGCAAGGGCATTCGCCTGCAGGGCGGGACCGACCGGACGGTCACGCTGACCCTGCCGCAGGCGGCGGCGAGCGGCATGTTGTCATCGTTTGGCGTTGAAAGATTTACCTCGGCCGCACCTTACGCGCTCGTTGTCGAAGTCCTGGCTGAGACGGGGTGGCAGACCGTCTGTGAACAGGGGCCGGACACGCCTGCCGGACAGCCTGGCAGGCTGAAGGTTTTGGCTCAGGGGCTGCGAGCCTCGCAATTCCGTTTCCGATGTACTTCGGCGCTCGGCGCGATCATCGTGCCGGGCATCAATCTTCACGGGTATTTCAACGACTAAAGGACAAAAATGAGAAAGAAAGTGTACTCGGCTTCCATCACGCCGCTGGCGGAGGACCGGGAGCTGGATGTGGAGGGGCTGGGGCGGATTTTCGAGCGGAATATCCGGCACGGCGTGGACGGTATCTTCATTCTGGGCTCGATGGGGGAGTGGCAATGCTTCGACGCCGCGTTCCGCGACCGGCTGGTGGCGGAGAGCGTGCGTGCGGTGGCCGGACGCGCTGAGCTGCTGGTCGGCATTACGGATGTCAGCACCGAGGCCGCGCTGGAGAACCTGCGGCGCGCGGCAGAATACGCCTTCGACAGCTTCGTGTTCATGCTGCCCAAGGCGGATGTGGCCGATCCGGTGCGTGACGTGTGCCGGGTGCTGGATGCGGCGGACCGTCCGGTGTATTACTATCACTGTCCGCCGAATAACGGCATCAATCTGTCGCTGGCGCAGTTCGAAGCGATTCTGTCGCATCCGAATCTGAAAGGCGTCAAGAACTCGGCCAGCAACATGTGGCTGCGGCG
>MWEJ01000830.1 GCA_002071025.1 Verrucomicrobia bacterium ADurb.Bin070
GAAGAGGGCATCCGCATGATCCGCGAGGCCGGCGGCGTCGCCGTCATCGCGCACCCCTTCTCGTGGGAGACCGATGACGCGCGCCTGGAGGCGGGCCTGCGCACGCTCCAGGCGCTCGGCCTCGGCGGCATCGAGGCGGTCTACTCCGAGTACACCCCAGAGCAGACCGTGACCCTGCTGCGCCTCGCCAAGCGTCTCGGACTGCTGGTCACCGGCGGCTCCGATTACCACGGCCTGGCCAAACCCGACATCGCGCTCGGCCGCGGCTTCGGCGCGCTCGACGTGCCCGACACCTACCTGCCCCCGCTGCTGGCCGCGCTCGGCCCCGATAATCCCTGGGTGACCACCCCTAACTTGAAAGTTGAGCGTTGAACGTTGAACGTTGAGCGTTGAGCGTTGAGCGTTGAGCGTTGAAAGTTCCGCCCCATGGACTGGACCGACACCCTTGCCGAACTGATCCGGCGCACCACGAGCGACCTGCCCGCTGATGCGGAGGCCGCGCTGCGCCGCGCCGCCGACGTGGAGTCGCCCGGGTCTCAGGCGGCGCTGATCCTCGGCGCACTGGCGGAGAACACCGTGCTCGCGCGCCGGCAATCCACCCCGCTCTGCCAGGATACCGGCACGCTCACCTTTTTCTGGGACGTGCCGCCCGGCACCGACACCGCCGCGCTCGAACAGGCCGCGCGCAGGGCCGTAGCGCTCGCCACCCGCAACGGCTGGCTGCGCCGCAACACGATCGACGCCCTGACGGGGCGCTCGGTCGACAGCAATGTCGCCGACGGCTGCCCGGTGTGCCACTTTGAGCAGAGGTCAGAGGTCAGAGGTCAGAGGTCAGGGGCCGGAGGTCAGGGGGCGGGGATCGAGGTGTGGCTGCTGCAGAAAGGCGGTGGCAGTGAGAACATGAGCCGGCAGTTTAGCCTGCCGGACGAGGCGCTCGGTGCCGGACGCGACCTCGAAGGGGTGCGGCGCTGCCTGCTGCACGCGGTCTGGCAGGCGCAGGGCTTCGGCTGCGCGCCGGGCGTGCTGGGCGTCTGCATCGGCGCCGACCGCGCCGAA
>MWEJ01000831.1 GCA_002071025.1 Verrucomicrobia bacterium ADurb.Bin070
TGCCGTCTTTTCCCTCGATCAGCATCTCCAATCGGCCTTCTGCCTGATCCAGAATGGCCGAACAGAACTTGCCGAGCTCACTGCCTTCGCCAAACAGCTTGAGAGCCTCGTCAAGCGGCAAGTCGCCTGCATCCAATTGCGCGACTATCTGCTCGAGGCGAGCAAGCGCCTTCTCAAAAGTCGGTTCGTCAGGGATATTCTTCGCGTCTGCCTGCTTCATCCGTGAACCACCTCCCGCACCTCGCAGCCGATGGCCCCGCGACCTAGTCTCACACTGACGGCGTCTCCTGTGCGCACGCTTTGCGAGTCTTTCAGTATTGCCCCATCAGGACCTCGGCATATCGCGTATCCGCGGCCCAGAACGGCCTGGGGGTCGAGCGCCGACAGCACTCCCGCGACGCGCTGCACGCGCTCCCGCGATGCCCGCAACTTCATCTGAGTCTTCTGAACAAGCCATCGCCGCAGCTCGTCCACGCGCTGCCGCCGCTGGTCGATCAGCCGCCGCACCGATCTCGCAAGCCTTGCTCGCGCAACCTCCACCTGCCGGAGGTACACGACAATGTCGGGAACCACGAGTTCGGCTGCTGCGGACGGGGTTGCGGCACGTACATCCGCAGCAAAGTCGGCAATGGTGAAATCGGTCTCGTGCCCCACCGCCGACACCACCGGAATACGCGACGACCTGATCGCTCTGGCCACCGTCTCGTCGTTGAAGGCCCAGAGTTCCTCGGCGGACCCGCCCCCTCGCCCCACAATCAGCACGTCGACGCCGTCGTCGCCGCCTGCCTCGGCAAGGGCGTTGGCCTGTTCAATAGAGGACGCGATGCTGGCCGGCGCCCCGTCCCCTTGCACCAATGTAGGGATGATTACGATATTTACGGCCGGCCAGCGCCGCCGGGCAACGGTGATGATATCGCGGATCGCCGCCCCTGTCGGAGACGTCGCCACCGCGATGCGCTTCGGAAATCGGGGCAGCGACCGCTTCAGCGCCGGGTCGAACAGGCCTTCTGCCTCTAGCCTAGCTTTGAGCTGCTGAAAGGCGAGGAACAACCC
>MWEJ01000832.1 GCA_002071025.1 Verrucomicrobia bacterium ADurb.Bin070
CTTCGTCACCTTGAGCCAGAGGCCCGTGGCATCTTTCTGCACCTGTACGCTCATGCCGGCGATGTTGACGAAGGAGGTCTCCACGCCGTTCAGCTTCACCGTCCAGTCTGCGAGCAGTCCGCCGCCAGAGGTGAAGCGCGCGAGCGCGTATTCGCCGGGAACCGGCTTCGCGTCTTGCGTCGTCGGGAACGTGGCGTCGATCGTACCCGTCGACGGCGCGGCGTCAAGCACGCCCGAACCGATGCAGCCGGCCGTCTGATAGAGACCGCTCGCACCTTGAGTGAGATCGACCGGGACCGTGTAGGTCTTCGCGGCCGTGTCCGTCATCTGCACCTTGCCCGCGAAGCCCGAGAGGCGCGCCGGAAGCATGTGGAGGTCCGTCGCCTTCACGATCGCCGAGCTGGCGCAGGTGTTCGTGAGGTCGAGCGTCGTGTCGTTGATGTTGCCCGACTGGTAGGTGTAGTCGACGGTCGTAGACGCCTCCATCGTACCGAGGGTGAGGAAGACGTTCGTCGTGGTATAGAGGGTGCCGCTCGAGAACTTGTCCACGACGAGGTACGCGGGACCCACGCCCTGGCGCCCGGTGCTGAAATACGACTGGCGAACATCGAACTCTCCTGCATGCGTCACGGCATGGATGCCGCTCTTGAGCTCGCCCACGTGCACCGTGTTCGAACCCCATACGAACAGGTGCCCGCCCGTGCGCCACCGCCTGTTGGTTGGATCCGTAGTGCTCGAGGCGTTGCCCGTGAGCGTCGTGATGTAGAGCTCGTGGTCGGCGGGCGTTCTGACATTGTCCTTGCCGAAGAGGATGCCGTTCGCGCACCAGGAAGAATTGGTGGAAAACGACCCCAAGCAGCTGGCCAGCGTCACCGTCTGCAACCGCGCCGTCACCGTGAGAGTGTCGAGCCACAGCACCGTGCCGTTCTGGAAGCCGTCATTCGAGCAGTCGAAGGCAAAGCCGCCGGAGAAGCGACTCTGCTTGCCGAAGTTGGTGGAATAATACGTGCCCGTACCCGAGATGTTGCCGGTGAAGACCGGATAGGCGAAGGA
>MWEJ01000833.1 GCA_002071025.1 Verrucomicrobia bacterium ADurb.Bin070
ACCCACTTCAAGACGCTGGCCGGGGCGGTCGCCGCCGTCGCGCCGGGCGGCACGATCCATGTCGCCGCCGGAACCTACGCCGAGTCCGTCACGCTGGCGCAGCCGGTGAGCCTCGTCGGCCCCGCAACGGGCGACAAGCCGCTGATCGTCGGCATGATCACCGCCACGCATACCGCAGGCTGGGCGACACGGATCGAGAACATCGACTTCCAGGTCAATGCAGCCGATAAGAACAACCTGAAACTCGTCGCGGTCAAGAACTTGACGGTCAAGGGCTGCGACTTCGACGCCGACGGGCGTTTTATGGCGCTGCCTCAAGTCGTGGCCGTCCAGTTGGACGGTGCCTGCCAGAACATCACGTTCGATACCTGCACCTTCCGCGACGGGTACTATGTCACGATCCAGGGCCGGGCGGACAACCTGCTGGTCAAGGATTGCGACATCGCGAACTGCAAGAGCGGCATCAACATGCAGTATGCCGATGGCGCCGGTTTGACCGTGACCAACACCGACATCAGCGTGGTGGCGCAGGGCACGGCCAATGACACCTACTGCGTGCGCTTCGGCAGCAGCAGCGGCACGGCGCAAAATCTGAATATCATGGGCGGCACCTTCACGGTTGACGCCAACGGCCTGACGCCTGACGCGGGAACATATTTCAATGCGATCATCGTACGCGAGGCCGCCACCGGCACGCTCGCGGTCACCGGCACGACGGTCAACGGCGAAATCGCCAATCTCTCCGCCACGCCGCTGGCAGGCGTGGACAACCTGTACTACGTCGTCTATGTCGACGACGACTATACCGCCGCGACCAGCGGCTGGGGTCAGTACGCCTTTGCGTCCATCCAAGATGCAGTCAATGCCGTGCAGGCGAACGGCAAGATCGCCGTCGCCGCCGGCACCTATACGCAGAGTGTGACCGTCAGCAAGCCCCTCAACCTCGTCGCAGTCGGCGAAGCCACCATCGTCGGCACCGCCACGGATGCCGTGACCGTCGCGGCTGATGGTGTGAGCATCTCGGGCTTCACGATTCAGAATCCGAACGG
>MWEJ01000834.1 GCA_002071025.1 Verrucomicrobia bacterium ADurb.Bin070
TTCGATCAGGCTGTCGTCGAAATCCTGAAGGCGCGCGAGCACCGTCATGGTCACGTAGCTCACGCAGAAGGTGATGTGCGCCAGCAGGATGGTGTGCAGGCCGCAGTCCATGCCGACGGCGGTAAAGCTCAGCAGCAGGCTGATGCCCATCAGGATCTCCGGGATCACGAGCGGCGTGTAGATCAGGCCGTAATGAAACCCTTGCAGGCGCGAACGCCAGCGGTGCAGCGACAGCGCGGCGGTCGTACCCAGCACGCATGAAACAAGCGTCGCGCCGGTCGCGATCAGCAGGCTGTTGGCAAAGGCGAACCAGACCTGGTTGTCGTTGAGCAACTGGCCGTACCATTTGAGGGTGAAGCCCTCCCACGCGCCGCCGAAGCGCGAGAGGTTGAAGGAGTTGGCGGTCAGCACCCCGATCGGCAGGTAGAGGAAGAGCAGCACCAGCGCCAGCACGACCAGCGGAAAAGGATTGCGCTTCATACGGCGCCTCCCCGCTGTTTGAGACCGCCGGCCTCAGTCAGGCGCAGCGCCTCGCGCCGGTCCTGGCGGCGCAGGAACGCCGCCACCAGGCCGAGCGGCACCAGCACGCCGATCGCCATCAGCGCCGAAAGCGCGCTGGCGTGGGGCAGGTTGCGGTCCGGGAAGGTGCGCTGATAGATCTTGTTGCCGATCAGTTCGCTGTTCGTGCCGCCCACCAGATCCGGGATCACGTAGGAACCGACCGAAGGGATGAAGACCATCAGGACGGCGGAGACCACGCCGCGCCGGATGCCCGGGATGAAGATGCGGCGGAATGCGAAAAAGCTGCGCGCGCCGAGATCGCGCGCGGCTTCCAGCAGCGAGAAGTCGAACTTCTCCGCCGCGGCGTAGGTCGGCATGATCGCGAACGGCAGGAACGAGTAGACGCTGACCAGCAGGATCGCCCCGGCGTTGTAGAGCAGTTGCGTCTCGGGCTGCGCCAGCCCCGCCGCGACCAGCAGATGCTTGAGGAACCCCTCGGGATGCAGCAGCAGGCGCCAGGCAAAGACCCGCACCACGAAGCTGGTCCA
>MWEJ01000835.1 GCA_002071025.1 Verrucomicrobia bacterium ADurb.Bin070
ACGCCCGCTCGTTTTGGGGATCACGGTGGCCAATGGAAGAGACAGAGGATCATCCTCGAAACCCAGCGGACCGGGTCCGGCGGGCCACGCCGCGTCGTCAAAGGCGGGCGCGGTCCAGGTGTCACCGGGATAGCCGGTGGCAAAATAAGACCAAACGTGCGTCCACGGTACGGCGGTCACGGTGACGCTGTTGGAGACGCCGTCCGCCACCCAGTTGGCCGGCCGGCTGTTGTCGAGCGCAGGGTTGATGAGCTGCAGCGCGGTGCCCGGCGGCACCGCTTCGGGCCAGGGGTGGCGGTCACCGTATGTCACGCGGTCGAGCACCGGGTCGTCGGGCTCGAAGCCCGTCGCGCGCCGGCGCAGGCGCAGGGTGCCGGCCGGCGGCAGGACACCGCTGTAGGTACCGGCGACCCGCTGCCAGGCGCCGGTGCCGTAGACCTGCGCGATCGCCTGGGGGTCGGCCGCCACAAGCAGGCGCTCGCCGGGGTTCAGGACCGTGCCGCTGGCGAAGGCGAAGGCGACCGCGCCGTCCAGATAGACGCCGGTCAGGTTCATGCGCGTCGAGGCCGAGCGGTTGGCGATCTCGACATACGCGGCGCTGTTGGTGACCGGATGCGCCATGATCTCACTGATCAGGAGGTAGCCGTCCAGCGGATCGAGCGGCGTGCCGGTGTAGACGATCGTGCGGGTGACGCTGCCGCCGGACAGACGCATGCCGTCCGCGGTGAACGCCTCGATCTGGAAGGCGTTGGTGCCATTGTTGAGCACCACCTGCGCGCTCCAGGTGGTGGACGAGGTCCAGGTGACGTCGGTCTCCGCGCCGTTGACGCGCAGGGCGGTCACCGCGAAGGGCGCGTTGCCGGAAAGGGTCACGACATTTGAGTCGGCCTCGGACGCCGCCGCGGCCGGCGTCGTCACGCTGAACGCGCTGGCGTTCGCGGCGGCGAGCTGGGCGGCCACATTGGCGCACCGCGTCTCGACGTTGGCGAAATAGGCGTCGTAGTTACCGTTGAGCACCGTGGCGTCGGCGCGCAGCGCGTCGTA
>MWEJ01000836.1 GCA_002071025.1 Verrucomicrobia bacterium ADurb.Bin070
GCGATCACCCCGCAGGGCAACATTGTCCAACCCGGGCCGCCCCTAGCCTCGTATCGCATGGACGGGGATGTGATGGACGCGAGCGGGAACTACCACGGCTCTGCGGCCGGCGATGCGACGTTTACCGACGGTAGCGGCGACACACCCTTCGCATACGCGGGCAACAAGGCCCTTCAGCTTGACGGTGACGGCGACCGGGTCTCGATCGCCGACACCGCCTCGTTGCGCCCTGGCACGAAGGCTTGGACATTGTCGCTCTGGTTCAAGACATCAAACACCAATCAGACCGCCGCGCTGATCGGAAAACGTAACCCCAACACTCCGTTTACCCAGATGGGGTTGTGGATGGCCGGAACAGGCACGGGCAATACCGGTCCCGGGCAAAGACTCCACACCTTTGTCATCGGAACGGAAGCCGCGCGCTGGGAAGCCCACTCCAGCCGCGAATACGCTGACGGGAAATGGCATCATGTCGCGTTGGTCCGGCAAGCCGGGAATTGGAGCCCCGTCCTGTATATCGATGGCGTTGCAACGGCGATCAACATCAACCATGATGCTGGCACACGGCCGCACGACGTCAACTGCACCGAGCCGTGGTATATCGGCGACGTGGGTAGCGGCTCGTATTTTGAGGGGCTGATCGACGAGGTGGCCATGTGGGACTCGGCCCTTTCAAGCGAGCAGGTCGCCTGGCTGGCGCACAACAGCCTTGCGTCGATGGCGCCGAAAGAACCCGCCCTGCCGCTGGTGGCGTATCGCATGAACAACAACGCCAGAGACGCATGCGGCGAACAGCACGGCAGCCTCGCGGGAAACACGGCTTTTGTCAGCGGCGCCGGAAACACGCCGTTCAGCATTGCGGGGAACTATGCGTTGCAGCTTGACGGTGACAGTTCGTACGTGACGGTCAACGACGTTCCCGCCCTGCGGCCGGGCACGAACGCCTGGACGCTGTCGCTCTGGTTCAAGACGGCGGTCGGCGACCGCTATAGTGGACTGGTCGCTAAACGGAAACCGGGCTCCCCTTACACGCAGATGAGTCT
>MWEJ01000837.1 GCA_002071025.1 Verrucomicrobia bacterium ADurb.Bin070
GTGCCGTCTTTGCCGACCTTGTCCATCGCGTCGGAAATGATCGACCCGATTTCCGCCTCGCCGTTGGCGGAGATGGCGGCGACCTGGGCGATCTCAGAGGGATCTTTCACCTTCTTCGCCTGCTTCGCGATCGCGTCGACGACCGCCTTGGTCGCCTTGTCGATGCCGCGCTTGATGGCCATCGGGTTGGCGCCCGCGGTGACATTCTTCAGGCCTTCGCGGTAGATCGCCTCGGCCAGCAGGGTCGCGGTCGTGGTGCCGTCACCGGCCACGTCGCTGGTCTTGCTGGCGACTTCGCGCACCATCTGGGCGCCCATGTTTTCAAACGGGCAAGGCAGCTCGATCTCTTTCGCGACCGACACACCGTCCTTGGTGATGGCGGGCGAGCCGAACTTCTTGTCGAGGATCACGTTGCGCCCGCAGGGGCCGAGGGTCGAGGAGACCGCCTTGCTGAGCTTGGAGATGCCGGTCAGAATCTTCTGGCGGGCTTCCATGTTGTACATCATCTGTTTCGCAGCCATACTCTAATTCTCCTTAAAAGATGGTTGGGGGTTTGCTTACAGGATCACGCCCAGCAGATCCTCTTCGCGGACGAGCTGGTAGGTTTTGTCGTCGATCTTGACTTCCGTCCCGCCGTACTTGGGCAGGAGCACCTTGTCACCGTCCTTCACATCGAACGGAATCTCTTTGCCGTCGTCATCGCGTTTCTTGCCGATCGCGATCACTTTGCCTTCCATCGGCTTCTCTTTGGCGGAATCGGGAATGATGATGCCGCCTTTGTTGACTTCTTTCACGTCAAGAGGCTCGACCAACACGCGGTCGCCGAGCGGACGAATCTTCGTCATGTTTTTTCTCCTTTTTGGGGTTAAGTTCGGGGGGGCAGTCAAACCCGCCCCTTACGATTGTCGGGTTGAAATCAACGCTTCTTGTTGTCGTCCATCATGGTGTAATCGGCATCGATCACGCCGTCGTCGCCGGCCGTTTTGGCGGACGAGGCCGAGGAGTCCTCGGTCGCGCTGCCGCCGGCCGCGCCGCCGAAGCC
>MWEJ01000838.1 GCA_002071025.1 Verrucomicrobia bacterium ADurb.Bin070
GATCTGCGGATCGAAGCGGCGCGGGAAAACGTCAGGTTTGCTTTCGCCCCATCCGCTGGCGTCGGTCGAGGCCAGTAGCGTCACCTTGGGTTGATCGGCGCCGGCCGGGGCCGACGGCTCGGCCAGCGCGCGCAGGCAATGCGCGTCATTGAAGACCAGCGAGGCATTGGTGAGCTCGCGCGTGATCACGTGGTCGGCAAAACTGGAGACGACAACCTCATGTCCGGAAAGAGTCTGCGGACCGGTTGCGAAGAAGGGCTGGACCCCGATCCCCCATTCGGCAAGAATACGCTCCACGCCGGTGGTCACGTTCGCCGCCGCCAGGTAGAGCAGCCGGCCGCCATTCTGCAGATAGGCGTCCAGCACCGTGAGCTCTTCCGGGGCCAGCGCATACCGCGCCCCGGCGATCACCAGCACCTGGCAGTCGTCAGGGAGCCGACTGAGACCGGGCAGCGCCAGCGCTTTCAGGTCAAAGCCGCTGCGGTTCAACTCACGTGCGATATCCGAAAAACCATGCAGGTCGTCGTAATCGTCAAACCGCACTTCGCCATGCCCCTGCAGCCAGTAGACGGTCGCCCGCTCAAAAGGCAGCGCCAGACGCGCGATCGCCGCCGCGCAGACGCTCTCCCCTCTGAAAACACCCAGCTCACGGTGGCTGCGCGTGTTCAGTTCTTCACGCGACCGCAACGGCGAACGTTGCGCGACCATTTCGTCGAGCGTCACAATCAGCCGACGCCGCTGCCGCTCCAGCAGCAGCGCGTTCTCCGGGACTCCCAATGTCGCGAGCTGACCAGCGCGAGCCAGGTCCCACCGCGGGTCGACATAGGCGATGACGATGTCGGCACCGGCCACGCTGCGTGAGGCCTGCCGCAGCCCCCGCAGCAGACGGGAAACAGGACGGAACATCGGGTGGCGACGGTCCATGAAGCAGGTGATGCGGAGTGCGCCCTGCGTATCGGCCAAGATGTCGCGCGTGCGCTCGGAAACCTGTGTGACCTGCCCGACATTCACCTCCCATACCCACGCTGTGCGATAGGC
>MWEJ01000839.1 GCA_002071025.1 Verrucomicrobia bacterium ADurb.Bin070
CACGCCGTAATACGCACCGCCGCCCTGATTATCTGCGATGTTTGAAAGGATGTCGCAGCCGGTCAATGTGCACTCGTACGCGCCGCCCCCTATGTAGGCCGTGTTCGAAACGATGGCACAGCCCTCCGCGAGCAGCCCATGCATGCCGCCGCCGTACCCCGATGTATACCCGACAGACAGCGCCGCATTGCCGCTCAGCACGCAGCCGCGCAGCACGCCGGCCGCGCCCGCCGCGCCGCCGCCGACCCAGGCGCGGCAGCCGGTCACCGTGCAGTTCGTGGCCGCGCCGCCCGCCGCAAGGAAGAGGCCGCCGCCTCGGCCATTGTCCGAGTAGGTCGCGGCTGCGGTCGCGCCGTTCGAAACCGTGAAGCCGCACAGCACCGCACCGTTGGCCACATAGACGCCGCGGATCGCCAAGGCGCCCAGCGGCGTTTCTTCACTGTGCCAACGGCCTGCGATCGCCGTCGCCGCCGGACCGTTCACGCTTTCGACCCGCACCGCCTTGTCGAGCACGAGACGGTTGGTCACGGTCTGGCCCGCCGCCACGCGTGCGCCGGCATCGTAGACACCGTCGCCCGCCAGCACCCGGCCGCCCGGAAGGGCCACCGCATCCACCGCATCCTGCAGATTGGTGGCCGCGTCGGCCCACGACACGAACGGCGGCACATGCCCGCCTTCCGGCGAGGCGTAAACCACATAATCAATCACGTTTAGCTCATAGCTGGCGAATGCGGTGTGGGTTTCGTGGAGACCGTCACCGTCACCGCATACACGCCGGGCATGGCAAAGGCATGCGTGGCGGGATTGAGTCCCTGTGCCGTGAAGCCGTCGCCGAAGTCCCAATAGATGCCGGAGACTTTGCCTTCCGCTTCAGCGCGGAAAAGGTGCGGCCAAGCCACGGCGCAGACATTGGTGTCGGACACCAGTGTGACGGTCAACGGGCCGTCCAGCGTTGATCCGGAAAACTGGTCCGCGCCGATGTCCACCACGCCGGCCGAGGCGCGCGCGTCGCCGTCCAGATCCGCCGCGCCGTCCATC
>MWEJ01000840.1 GCA_002071025.1 Verrucomicrobia bacterium ADurb.Bin070
GACAAGAACAACCGCGTGTTCGGCGCGGGCGACATGATCGACTACGGCGGCGTGGCCTTCGTGCGTCAGGACGATCCCTACCGCTGCAACCTGCCCGACGCGGGCGGCGCGGTGCAGACCCGCTGCAACACGGGCAAGGTGCGCGTCGCGCATCTCTTCGGCGTGAACGCCTTCGGCTATCTCGATCTCGGCGAGGCGGGTTCCTCGACGCGCCGGACCCTGGCCCCGACGTTCAAATGCCAGGACATCACGATCACCGGCACCCTGCTGACCTGCGCCGTGCGCATGGGCTTCCAGGCGATGGTGGTCGAGCGCAACTTCGGCCTTAACCTCGCCTACACCTCGGCGTTCGACGAAGTGCCGGCGGCTTCGACGCTTCGGCTTCGACGCTTAGCGTCGCTAACTATCGCTATATCAATGAGTTGTCGCATTTTTTGCCGTATTATTCGGTCTTAGAACGGTTTTTTGAGGCAAAAAACAGTGTTGTAAGGATGGGACTCCATCCTTGCGCTTCTCGACCGCTGCATCGAGACGGCTCGCCATTGCCTTTCCGTTGACCGGCCCCTGCCGAATCGACTGCGTATGGGTGGGCAGGGTGGAAACGCCCGCGCAGTCATGGTAGCGGTCGGCACCTAAAAAAGGCCATCCGTTCTGCTCGGGGCAGGCGCCGAAGAGCAGCTCTCATGGGTACAGAGCGTTCGCCCTCGACGGCATACACGGCTCGCAGACGGGCTCCTTGGCCCAGGCCCGGCGGCGGATCTCCCGCGGCGGCAGGCCCTGCATGAGGCGCACGCAGCGCGAGAAATGGAAAGGGCTCTGGAAGCCGCAACGGTCGGCGATTTCGGCGACCGACAGGCCTGTGTCGGTCAGCAGCTCCAAGCCCTTCTCCGTGCGGAGGCGCCACAGATATCGGGAGGGCGAGGTGCCCAGTTCGTTCGCGAACTTGTAAGTCAGCGCGGATTTCGAGCAGCCGGCCACAGCCATCGCCTGCACGAGGCAGTCGGGGTCGCGCAGATGATCCTCCATGTAGTGCTTGGC
>MWEJ01000841.1 GCA_002071025.1 Verrucomicrobia bacterium ADurb.Bin070
GTGCACGTCCAGGCGTCTGATACGCGGACGCGGCGCGTCGACGTGACGGTTCCGTTGGTGTTGTTGATGGCCGCGCAGAATTGCATGGCGCCTCCGGGCGCCCACTTGCCAAGGGCGCTGAATAGCCAGTCGGAGCGCGTGCCCAGCGCGGAGTCAAGCGGGGCGAGGGACGCTTTGCCGAGCAGCAGGCCCGCGCCGTCCTCCAGCTTGACGGCGAGGTTCGCGGTCGGGCGGCCGATGTCGCCCGGCAGATTGAGCGTGCCGCCGCGCACGGTAAGCGCGCCCGCACCGCTGTAGCTGTCGAAGGCGAGGGACGCGGGGGCGTTTGGCGACGGCATCGGCATGAGAGCGGACGCCGACAGGGGCGTGAACGAGAAATCGGTGATGATGTTTTCGGTCCACTGGCCTCCGGTCGCGCCGTTGAAGCCGACATAGGCTTCGGTGGTGCCGAGGACGGCGGCGATGTTGATGTCGGAAATGGCGGTGACATTGGTGCCGACGCCGTCCTGAATGGAGGTGACGGTCAGCATCTTTGCCGGCGCGTCGTAACCCAGAATGAAGGTCGCGGGGATGCGGTTGGTCAGGGTGACCGGCGCGATATCATCGGTGATGACGGTTGTGACGGTGTTCGAGACGATCTTGAGTCGTGTGGAGTGGATGCTGCCGTCGTAGTACCGCCACTGGACGGCGAAAACTTTGTCGGCGTTTGTGAGGCGGAACTGGATGTAATCCGCCGGCAGGCTGCTCGCCTCGCCGAACGCATAGCCGATCCGCGCGGTCCACGAGCCGGCAACGGGGTATCGGTTGGTGGTCTGCGACGTGCCTGCGGGCTGGCTGTTGGCGGCGATGGTGTGGGCGAGCGTGCCGTCCGGCAGCCAGCGCGCCGATCCCGAAAGGGCCCACAGGGGCTGGTCGGCCAGAGTGATCGCAGGCAGGGCTGCGGGCACGGGGATTGAATCTGCAGACGCGGCCGAGATGTCGAGCGCGGCGCCGGCCGAATAGGCCAGCGGTCCGAGCGCGAAGGCGGACTGCGCGGC
>MWEJ01000842.1 GCA_002071025.1 Verrucomicrobia bacterium ADurb.Bin070
CGCAGCAAATGGCAACTGCCTTTGAGGCCCGCCGCCTTCATCCAATCCGCCGTCATGCGAGACACCACGTCGGGGTTGAAGGCGTCGCCGTAGCCGGTGAGGAACAACGCCGGCGTGCGCGTGTCCAGGCAGAGCCGCGGACGCACTTCCTTGAGATAGCGTTCGAGCCAGGCGACGGCGCGCGCGCCGACGGGCACGACGCGGTCTTTCTTCCCTTTGCCGCGCCGGATGGTGAGCGTGCGCCGCTCGGGGTTGAGGTCGGTGAGTTCGAGGCGGCAGAGTTCGGCGCGGCGCAGGCCGCAACTGTAAAAGAGTTCGAGCATCGCGCGATCGCGCACGCCGAGCGGATCGGCGACGTTGGGCACGGCGAGCAACGTCTCGACCTGGCTGAGAGTCAGCGCCGCCGCGGGCAGGCGCTTTTCCATGCGCGGCAGTTCCAGCTCGCTGGCCGGATTGTGGAGGATGACGTTCTGTTTGGTGAGCCAGCGGAAGAAGTCCTTGAGCACGCCCAGGCGCGTGCGTTGCGTGCTCCAGCCCAGGCGCTGGCCGTTGGCCTTGGTGCTGCGCCAGAGGGCGCGCTGATACGCTTCGAGGATGGGGCGCGTGATGTGCGCGGCGTGTTTCAGGTCGCGTTCCGCCGCCCACGCCAAAAAGACTTTCAAAGCGTCGCGGCGGCCTTCGAGCGTGCCTTCGGCGTAGTTGCGGGCGCGCAACTGGTCGAGGTAGGCGTCGCGCCAGAGGGCGAGCGCGTCGGGGGCGCTGCGGTCAAAGCCATCCGGCTTCGCGTCGTTGCCGCCGCGTTGCGCTTTCGCGCGACGGGCGAGCCATTCGACGGCTTTGATGCCTTTGGGTGCGGCCATGATTACGTTGCAAAGTTACGATTACGAGGGCGTTGAAAGTGAGGGCATCCAGATGTGCGAACCCGTCAGGCCGTCAGGTGTTCACCAAAGCCGCGTCAGCATTGGCGCAAACAGGTGGCGGGGGTGTTTCGTCACCCCCCGCCAGGTGGCGGTTTTGCCCCGCCACCCTGCCCGCAA
>MWEJ01000843.1 GCA_002071025.1 Verrucomicrobia bacterium ADurb.Bin070
CCTCCGCCGCGCGTGCGCCGGCTGCCGCAAACTGACGGACGTGTGCCTGGCCAGCCTCCTGGCGGAGGCGCTGCACGCGCGGCCGCCGCCCGACGGGGCCCTGCCGGCATTCCAACTCCGCTTCTCCGACGCCTGACCGGCCGCGGCCCGTGTGCTCCAGCCCGAAACACGCAGCAACGTACCCCCCGGATCATCACGGGGGGGCGCCACGGCTTCTCCAAACGCCGCACTGCCGTCTTCGACTATCCCTCGCTCTGCACACTGCAGCGCGAGGTGAGGTTAATGTGGAGTTGCTGAGGATCGTTCACCCGGATTGACAGCCTGCACGCGGGCATGTACCGTATTCCACGAACGAGGAATAAAGCCCCCGGCGATTGTGATAGCGTCGGGCTTTTCAATACCCATGCATACTACCCTTACGTCTTTCCTGCTTGTCGGCTGCGGCGGTTTTATCGGCTCGGCGTTGCGCTATGCGGTCACGCTGCTCGGTCAGAGGATTTCAACATCTTATCCGCACGGAACACTGTGGGCGAACATCGGCGGCTGCCTGCTACTGGGCGTTCTGACCGCGCTGGCCGGCCGCACCGGAACGCTCGCGCCCCCGGTGCGGCTGCTGCTCGCGACTGGGCTATGCGGCGGCTTCACCACGATGTCCACCTTCACCCACGAAGCGCTCGTCTTCATCGAGCGCGCGGCCTACCTGCATGCGGCCGGATACATTGCGGCCACCTTGCTCTGTTGCATGGGCAGCTTTTGTGCAGGCCTGTATGCAGTCACACTGGCTACACGCGGCTGAACCGTTTCGTGACGCAAGGACGCATGGGGCCGGGATACACGTCCCGCACACCGGCCTTTCAGCCCGCCACGATGTTGATCAGGCGGCCAGGAACGCAGATGACCTTGCGGACCGTCTTGCCGGCCAGGGCGTCGCGCACGGCATCCTGCTCCAGCGCGAGTTGCCGCATCGTCGCCTCGTCGGCCCCCGCCGGCATCATGACGCGCGCCTTGGGCTTGCCCAGCACCTGCACGAG
>MWEJ01000844.1 GCA_002071025.1 Verrucomicrobia bacterium ADurb.Bin070
GTGCGAAACCTCGGTGGACCTTCCCTCCTTCGCGCCGCATGATGCGGCAGATTGACCGGCAGAGCCGGGTGTGGCTTTGTCCAGCCCGAGTTCGCGCTTGACCTGCTCCCACGGTACGGTCGGCTCCTGTATGGCCGCCGCCGCGTCTTCGCGCGCCCAGGTTGCTTCTGCAAACTCTTCGTTGGTCTGCTTCGCAGCGTTGCAGATGCTTAGGCCCTCACGGTGCAGTTCCCAAAAGCGGTCGAACCACACCAGCCCTTTGCGGATGTCGCCGACGTGCGCAGGCGGCCAGTAGGCCACTTCGTTGCGGTATGCCCAGCCGCAGGCGCGCTTGCCGAGCGCCGCGCGGATGATGCCGCGCCAGCGGGTGCGGTTCGGCTTGCGCAGATAGGCGAGCGGGTCCGGCTTCCTCGGCCTTGGCAACGTGATCTTCATGTCAACCATCTGCACGTGTTCGCCGTCTATCGTGCATTTGGTTGATGATGCGCTTGAGCTCCGCCACCTGCGCCTCAAGCTCCGCGATCCTGGCGTCCTTCGGGTCCACCACTGGCTCACGGTGCCCGCACGAGTACCGGGTGCATTGCAGGTAGTTTCTGCCGGGCACCTCGTCCAGCGTCAGTTGACCGCACGACGGGCATTTTCTCATGCCGCTTCCTCCCGAATGCTGATGACTACCTCGTCCCGCTCCCCGAACCGCTTGGTGACATGCAGGTCAGTCACCTGCGCGTCATCCTGCCACGCGATCCCGGTCAGCGCGTCGAAGAGCAGTTTCACGTAGTTGTCCACGTCGGGTTTCTTCCACCAGCGATCCGGCCACGGGTTCGCCTTCGTCGGACGCTTCGGGTAACTCGCGGGCTTTACGCGCCGGACTTCGATGCCGCAGGCCAATGGCCCACGAAGCGGTTCCCGGCAGGTAGCGAATGCCCGCTCAGATACCCGCGCCTTCCACGCCGCTCGGTCCGGCAAATCTACGCGCTTCCCGCAATTACCGCGCCCTGGGACAAACCTCTGGCGCTTGCGCTCCGTCTTC
>MWEJ01000845.1 GCA_002071025.1 Verrucomicrobia bacterium ADurb.Bin070
GATGCATGTAGAGATAGTTCCGGAACACCGCTTTCGGCTCGCGGCTGTCGAGTTTCTTCGGCTCGTGGTTGAAGATCGCGCACAGCGGGAACTGCGCCTGCTGCCGCACCCAGAATTCATGATACCGCTCGTCGCGATAGACCAGCTCTTCGGTGCGCGAACTGCCGCCTGCGGCATCCCCCGCGTTGATCATCCAAGATGCGTCAACGTGCATCAGCCACCACGGGCTCAGCCAGGCGCCGTTGGAGATCAGGATGAAGACCCGCGGATTGACGGCGGCCTGTTTCTTAAACATTTCGATCAGCCGTTCCGCACCTGCGGTGAGATAGTAGATTTTCGCTTCGTCGTACACGCCGTCATTCAGCCGGACATCATCGGAGGAGAGCTTGTCCACCCCAAGTTGCGGCAATTCCGGCAGCCCGTAACGTCCGCCGCGAAGCTCGAAGTCGCGCTTGTTGAGGTGGCCGAAGATGCCGTCCAGCTTGAAGAACCCGACCCCCTGCCGGGTCAGTTCAACCATGCGAGTCTCCAAGGCCTGCATATAGACCGGGCCAGCCATCGACATCCAGTTGTCCAGGGCTTCGTAACCCTGTTGGCGCAGCTTGGGCACCTGCCGCTGCGCGCCGAACAGACAGCCGGGGCTCAGCCAGAGGCCGAGGTTGGACGCGGCCCTGCGGACCGCCGCCCGCGACGCGGCGAAATCAGGATCGAACTTGCTGTTCACTTTCCAGACGCCGTCCGACCAGTCCGCCTGCACATCCTGCCAGCCGTCGTCAATCACATACGCGCTGAGCGGCCGGCATCCGCGTTCAACCACCAGCTTCTGATGGATCAGCGCGACGCTGTTGGAGAAGGCGGCGCGGTCCACGCCGCCGCCGCTGTCGAACCAGGTGTTGAATTGCACCTGCAGCCGCAGCGGACGGACCCGCACGCGCTCGATATAGTCGAAAAAGGCGTCCTTCACAAAGGCGGGATCGTCCGCCACACCCATGACCGAGGCATGCGCCGCATACGGCACGCCGGCAGCG
>MWEJ01000846.1 GCA_002071025.1 Verrucomicrobia bacterium ADurb.Bin070
CGCCCATTTCGCGCCGGACTACGCCATCGGGCTGAGACTCGGCTGGGGCGGGCTCCTGGCCAAGGTTCGCGCGCGTCTCGCGCAGACACCGCCCTCGAATCAGGAGAGCCAAGATCTCTATCGGGCCGAAGAGGATGCGCTTCTCGGCGTGCAGGATCTGATCCGGCGCACGGCGCAAGAGGCGCAGGAAAAGGGACTGCCAGAGCTTGCGCGCATCAACGCGCGTTTGATTGAGCACCCGCCGCAAACGATGCGCGAGGCGTGTCAATGGATCGCGTGGTTCAATATCGCATCGCGCACCTATAACCGCGATGGCGCCGGGGGACAGTTGGATACGCTCCTGCGGCCTTACTATGAAAAAGACAAGGCCGAAGGACGGATCGATGATGACGACGCGGTGTTTTATCTCTTCTGTCTGTTGCTCAACGATCCGCATTATTATCAGATCGGCGGGCCCGACGAGAACGGGGCCGATCAGACCTCCGCGCTGTCGTATCTGATTCTGCAGGCGGCGCGGCTGCTGAAAAGCACCTGCAACATCACCATCCGCGTTCATGACGGCCTTCCGGAAGCGCTGTTTGATGAAGGCGTGCGCTGCCTGGTGGAAGAGCGGCAGTCCTTCCCGCGTTTTTCCGGCGATGCGGCACTGTGCAGCGGCTTCGTCAAAAACGGCTATCCCGTTGAATTGGCCCGGCGGCGGATCGCGCTGGGCTGCAACTGGATGAGCCTGCCGGGGCTGGAGTACTGCATGAACGACCTGGTGAAAGTGAACTTCGCCAAGGTGTTTGAAGTCGCGTGGAAAGCGGCGCGGTGCGAATCCACGGAAGCGCTGTACCGGGCGTTTGCGGAGCACCTGCAAAAAGCCGTTCACATCACGGGGCAGGGGATCGCCTTCCATTTGGCGCACCAGTGGGAGAACGAACCGGAACTCCTGCTGAACCTGCTGTCGGCCGGCCCGATCGAGACGGGGCTGGACGCCTCTCACGGCGGGGCGCAGTACTACAACCTCGCGATCGACGGTGCGGC
>MWEJ01000847.1 GCA_002071025.1 Verrucomicrobia bacterium ADurb.Bin070
CACAATCTGGATCGTCATGCCGAATTCGTCAGCCGTTTAACGGCTGCGCAATTCGCGCTGCGCGGTTATATCGCCTTTCTGGTGGGGAACGTCGAGGAGGCCAAGGACATTCTGCAGGACGTCAATGTGACGCTGTGGAAAGAGGCGGACACTTACGATTTTTCGAAGCCGTTCCTGCCTTGGGCAAAATCGGTCGCCTGGTATCAGGTCAAGACCTTCCGTACGCTTCAGGCCCGCGACCGACTGGTTTTCGACGAGGAGCTGCTGGCGCGTGTTGCGGCGGAGTCGGAGGGCTTGGACGAGGCGATGCAGCGCAAGCTTGCGGCACTTGAGAAATGTGTCGAGGGGTTGACGCCGGGGCAGAAGCTGCTTCTGAGGCAACGGTATGCGCAGGGCCGGGGGGTGCAGGAACTGGCCGCCGTGTTGCGGCGCTCAGCCGACGCGGTCTCGATGCTGCTTTACCGTATCCGTGACAAGCTGGGGCAGTGCGTGGAGCGCGCGCTCGCGGAGGAGTCACGCCATGCCTGACGACCGCGATGTGTTCGCCGCCCTGACGGCACTGGTTCTGGAGCGTCGCGCCACGCCGGAAGAGCTGGCGCGTTTCCGCGATCTGCTGCGCGCGCATCCCGAATTCCTTGAGATGTATCGGCGCCAGATCATGCTGGCCTCCTTGCTGCCCGCGCTTTCGCTCTGGGAGTCACCTGCATCGGACGCAGAGGCTTCGGAGGAGCCGGCGACTGTTGACACGCACAATCCGGCGGTCTTCGGTCGCGGCCCGTTTCGCAGGCCCGCTGCCGGATGGCGAAGCGCCCTGATGGTGATAGCCGCCGCTCTATTGGTGTTGGCAACCGGCATCTGGTTCGGAGTGCCCGCGCTGAATGCGACACGACACGCGCACGGCGGTTCTTACGCGGCGCATCAGCAGCAGGCGCTTCAGATCGTCAGGACTTCAGAGGGCGCATGCCTCGATCTGCCGGATGCCCTCCCGGGGAATGTGCGGCTGGAGTCCGGCGAAGCCACGGTG
>MWEJ01000848.1 GCA_002071025.1 Verrucomicrobia bacterium ADurb.Bin070
CCTGCGGCCCGGATTTCCGATTCGAAGGCGAAAAGTTCGTGGAGCTGATCGAGGAACCAGGGGTCGATCCGGGTGAGCGCGTGGATGCGTTCGGCGCTCCAGCCGCGGGCGAAGGCCTCGTGGATGTGGAAGATGCGGATAGGGCCGGCGTGGCGCAAGGCGTTTTCCAGCGAGTCGTCGGTGTAGTGGCGGCTGACCTCGTTGTCTTTCCCGTCCGCGCCGAATCCGGCACGGCCGATCTCCAGTGAGCGCAGCGCCTTCTGGAGGGATTGCTGAAAGGTCTTGCCGATAGCCATGGTCTCGCCCACGGATTTCATCGCGGTGGTCAGCAGGGGGTTGGCCCCGGGGAATTTTTCAAAGGCGAAGCGCGGGACTTTGGTGACCACGTAATCGAGCGAAGGTTCGAAACAGGCCGGGGTCTCGCGCGTGATGTCATTGCGCAGCTCGTCCAGCGTGTAGCCGACGGCCAGTTTGGCGGCGATCCGGGCGATGGGGAAGCCGGTGGCTTTGGAGGCGAGGGCGGAAGAGCGGCTCACGCGCGGATTCATTTCGATGACCACCAGGCGGCCGTCCGCCGGGTTGACCGCGAATTGGACATTCGAGCCGCCGGTCTCGACGCCGATCACCCGCATGACCGCGATCGACGCATCGCGCATGATCTGGTATTCGCGGTCGGTCAGTGTCATGGCCGGCGCCACGGTGATGCTGTCGCCGGTATGGATGCCCATGGGGTCGAAATTTTCGATGGAACAGATGATGGAGATGTTGTTTTTACGGTCGCGCATGACCTCCATCTCGAATTCTTTCCAGCCGAGCACCGACTCCTCGACCAGAACCTCATTCACGGGGCTGAGGCTGATGCCGTTGGCGCAGATGGCTTCGAACTGCGCGGCGTCATACGCGATGCCGCCGCCGCTGCCGCCTAAGGTGAACGCCGGGCGGATAATCACGGGAAAGGCGCCGATCTCCTTCTGGATCCGCCACGCCTCGTCTAGCGAGTGCGCGGTGCCGCTGCGGGGCAC
>MWEJ01000849.1 GCA_002071025.1 Verrucomicrobia bacterium ADurb.Bin070
TCGACGACCAGATCCGGAAGATCGTACGTGTTGGCCGAGTAGGTGTTCGAATGGTAGAGATGGAGCGCGGCGTTCTTGATCTTGAACGGGGCGCCGTTGGAAGGGACGGCACCGTTCGCGATGAGCGAAACGCCGCCGGTCACGCCAAGCTCCCCAAGGCCGGCCCGGCCTGCGAAATCAATGCCGCCGGCGAAGGCGTTCGTGGGACACGCGAGCTGCAGCCAACCGCCCAGATTGGCGGTGTTGAAGGTGCCGGAGACAAACCCGCCATCGCCCTTGACCTGCCCCTCAAGCGTCACGCCCGTGTTCACCGGTAAAATGTTCGTGACCGTGCCCTCGAGGGTGACGGTGCCGACGATGTTGTTCGTCGCGGAGGTCTTCCCAAAGTAAATGCCATATAAATCGCTCTGGAGAACCGAGGCCTCTTTCATCACGAAGTTGTGTTTATGGGCGCTTAACGCGCGAAAGGAGACGGTCTGACCGTTGTGGATCGTGATCGTATTGGTTGACGAGGCGGCGGCGTAATTGCCCTCGAAATGCAGGCGTCCGACGCTGGCGCCAACCCGGGTGTCGCCGGCGTTGATCACCTCGATGTCGCCCTCGTGAAGCAGCAGATTCGAACTCGCGGTGAAGGCGATAAACCCGCCCCAGGTGCTCTTCAGCGTGAGCGTGTGGTCGTTCATGTCAAAAACCGCATAGCGGAACTGGAGTGAATAACCGTGAGTGGCTATCAAAGCATCGTCCGTCATGTAAACGTAATGCGCGAAGTTCTGGCAGTTCACCTGATCGTTGAAGAGCGCGCCCTGACCGTTGTAACCGGTCCCTTCGAGATAGACCTTCTCAACAACTCCGAGGGACGGGTAACCGCCGCTACTGGACCAGTCATTGCCGGAAGCGATGCCGTTCATGAGCGTGCCCGTACCGGAGACCACGACCTTGCCGGCGTTGGGTCCGCACGCGCCCGCTGCGTCAGCCCTGTAGACACCGTTCGTGATGAAGATGTCGCCCACGTAATTCG
>MWEJ01000850.1 GCA_002071025.1 Verrucomicrobia bacterium ADurb.Bin070
GCACGTCACCGTCATGGGTGTCCCGGCAATGTAGCCGATCGCCGCCTGCGACGCGCTGACATCGGCCAGCACCAGCGGCGGGGAGGAACTGGACGGCACGGGATTGGCCATGCCGTCCAGTTGGTATTCCGCCACGCCGGCTAGGACGCGCGCGCCGGACTCGCCGGCGGGCACGTTGACCGTGTAGTGGAACACAAGCGGATTGTTGGCCGACAAATTCGCCGCGTTGAACACGATGGACAGGCCGTCCGGATCGACCTCGGGCCCGCCATCCCCCGTCACCGTTTCCGCCAGTGTCCACCCGGCGGGCAGGCTCGGCGTCCAGAGCAGCGAGAGCATCTGCCGCTCGGCGGGAAAGGCGATCTCGCACCTCACCGTCAGCGTCGCTCCCGCCGTGTAGTTAGTGGACGATTGCAGCGGCTGGACCTCGGCCGGCGCCTGCGCGGCGGCCGGGCCGGATGCCACCAGCACGGCGGCGGCAGCGAGCCCAAGCGCCCGTCCCAGCCAAAAAACCTTTGTTGTATACTTCATAAGTCGGCCCTCCGTCCGGCTGTCGGCGGAACCTACAGCCGGACACCGGACGGATGTTCAGTTCAATCTTGCAGCACCACCCGGTAGAACCGCGCCTGCGCGCTGTCCGCGTCATCGACGTAGACGTTGCGCCCGGTCGGATCAGCCGCGATGCCGGTCAGGATTGTCATGAAGTTGGCCGCGGCAGGCGAACCGACCGCACGCTGCACCGCATAGGTGCGGCCTGCCACGCTCGCCCACGAAACCTGCATCTTGCCATCAGCCAAAGGCCGCACCGCCACCATCTTGAGCACCGACGCCGCGTCGTTCGGCAGCGTGCCGCAGCGGTACTCGTTGAGGTTGCTCATGGTGTCGCCGTCGAGATCGGCGGCGGGATCCAGCGAGCCGGCAGCCCCCGCAAAAGTGCGCTCCCAGGCATCGGCCATGCCGTTGCTGTCGCCGTCCACCGGCGCGAGGGTGACGGATTCCATCGCGTAGCTCTCGACG
>MWEJ01000851.1 GCA_002071025.1 Verrucomicrobia bacterium ADurb.Bin070
GCAGCCGACCGCGCTGGAGAGCGAGGCGGCCCAGATGCCGAGCAGGATCAGCGAGCCCCAGCGCGCGACCTTCTGGACGATCAGGGTGTCGGTCATCAGCACGCCGCGATCCGACACGGCGGCGTTCAGAAAAATCGGGATCGCCATGTAGATCGCGTAGCCGGTCAGCACCGCGCAGATCGTGCCGAGCGGCAGCGCGCGGCTCGGGTTCTTGAGGTCGCCGGACATGCTCACGCCCGCGAGAATGCCGGTGACGGCCGGGAAGAAGACCGCCAGCACCGGCCAGAAGCCGAGCGCCGCAGGCGGCGCGGCCGAAGGGGTCAGGGCCGCCGCGTCCGGCGTGCCGCCGAGAAACAGCGAGGCCAGCGAAAGCACGATGAAAGCCATCACGACAAACTGCGTGCGCAGCGCCAGATCGGCCGAGAAGGCGGTGATCACGCCGAGGATCGCGAGCGTCATCAGACCCACCGTTTTGACATCCAACATCGGCAGCACGGCGACCACCGATTCGGCGAAGCCGGCGGCGTAGAAGGCGATACTGACCGCCTGGGCCAGGAAGAGCGGGATGCCGATCGCGCCGCCGGCCTCGACGCCGAGCGAGCGCGAAATCATGTAGTAGGCGCCGCCGCCCTTGACGCGCATGTTGGTGGCGAGCGCCGAAACCGAGAGCCCGGTGAGAAACGTGACCGAGCTGGAGAGGGTTACGATGACCAGCGTCAGGGTGAGCCCGACATGACCGAGCACCCACCCCGAGCGCAGGTACATGATCACGCCGAGGATCGTGAGGATGCTCGGCGTGAAGACGCCTTTGAAAGTTCCAAAGGCGTAGCCTTTAACGGACGGCTCATTCATGGGGCCGTATTATAAAGGCAAAAACCGAAGAGGAAAGAGGGAAATCGCCCCTTAACTCTGCAGCGCGGTGATGCAGAGCGTGCCGAAAATGTCATCGGCGCTGCAGCCGCGCGAGAGGTCGTTGACCGGCTTGGCCAAGCCCTGAAGCACGGGGCCCAGCGCGGT
>MWEJ01000852.1 GCA_002071025.1 Verrucomicrobia bacterium ADurb.Bin070
CAACGCCTGCAGCTCGGCGTCGGTCGGCGCAATCAAGGTCCCGTTCGCGAACTTCATCCTCAGCAGGCGGGCTCGCAGGGATTCCAGAAGCTCTTCCAGCCGGTTTGCCGCTTCGATGCCGACGGATCCCGTCAACGACAGCCGAAGCAGGTCCTCGTTCGCCCGTGCCCCCAGCAGAGCGGTCAGCCGTTCCTGCAACGTGTTGAGCGACGCGTCGCCCGCGAGGTCGAAAACCAACTCGCTCCAGTTGAGCCGGGAGGTCGCGACGGGCGTCACCAGCGGAGCCGCGCCTCTCCGCGCCTCGACGACCAGGACATTGCCGGGATCGTGCTCCCCGCCTTTCGGGAACCGGTCCAGTTCCGGCGTGCCGGCATACCACGCCTTGGCGTCAATCTGCTTGGTGCCGTGCCAGTCTCCCAGCGCGACATAATCGATCTCAGCGACCGGCAGCCGCGCCAGATCCAGCAAATTGGCGGAAGCGCCACCGCCCTCCTCGTCATCCGCCCACTGCCCGGAAAAGGTCTGCGTGCTGCCGTGGGCCAGCACAATGCGGGGCTTGTCACGCGGAAGACCGGCAAACACATCAGGCGTGCGCAGCCAATCCGTGGGGTCGGCCATCACCGCGCGGCGCAACAGCGGACAAGGAAGTATCACAGCCGAGTCCAACTCGACCGGGGTGGGCTCCAGCAACACGCGCAGATTCGGAGCGAGGGCATCGCGCTCGCGCTGAAAGAACGCCTGTTCCCAGACGCTTCCCGGACCCGCGTGGTCGTGGTTGCCGGGGATCGCGAGCACCGGCACCCCGATCTGCCCGATCGCGCTGCACGCCGCAGAGACTGTTGCCTTGTCCGCGCTCGGCGAATCGAAAAGGTCGCCCGCGACCAGCACAAACGCCGCGTCGCGCTCCTGCGCGACGCGGCCGATGCGCTTGATCGCTTCGATCCGCTCCTGCTGCACCAGCGACCGCTTGTGCGCGTCCCCGATGCCCGCGAACGGTTTCCCGATCTGCCAGTCTGC
>MWEJ01000853.1 GCA_002071025.1 Verrucomicrobia bacterium ADurb.Bin070
ACGGTCAACGGTCCTACCCACCGTAAGTTCGGATTTCACCGAATAACGGCACCAAATGTACAAGTATATTGGAAATTCGCGGTTACATATCGGCAAGAATAGGGTAAGCCATGAAGAATCACGCAACTACACAATACGGCCGCGAATTGAGCAAGAGTCTATCGCCTTCCATATGCCAGCATACGCCGAACGGGCGGCCACGGGCGCGAGGCAGAAGCCATGGGCGAAGCATCTTGCGGCGGCTGGCCGACCGGTCGTTTCCGGTCGAGAATAGCGTCGCCTATTCCTCGGCGCATCGCAGCCGCGCTGTTCGCGTTTGTCTTCGCATTCTGCTGCGCAGCCGTTCCCTCCCGCGCGTCTTCGTCCTTCCTATCTGACCAGGGTTCCGCTTTGGTATCCATAGACGCCGTCTCCCAGGACGCGAAGGCCGTCATAGCCCAGCTGGCGACGGCCGCAGGCGTTAACGTCGTCGTCGACGACTCGATAGTCTCCAAGGTGACGGTGCATCTTGCGGACGTGCCGTTCGATCACGCTCTCGAGACCATAGCGCGCGCGGCCGGGGCCGAGGTCGCGGTCGAGAAAGGGCTGTACGTCGTGACGAACTCCCGCGCCTACTACGGCCCGCCCCAGGCCGCCGCGGAGCAGACGGTCTCGCAGATTCTAGATGTGGCAAATGTGGAATTCTCGTCAGCGCTGACGCTTGTGCGGGCAGTCGCAAAGGATCTGGAGATAGAACCATTCCCGGAGCTCGGCGCGGTGATGCTGCGCGGGCCGTACAGCCAGGTGAACGCGGCCAAGGCGGCTCTCGACGGATACCTGAGGTCCTCATCGCCGTACGGCCAGGCTGATGTTCAGGGCTTTCGTTTGGTGAGGCTCGCGTACGCCGACGCCTCGGAAGCGTCGATGTCGCTTCAGGGGCAGTTTCAGTCGGTCCGCATTGTGCCGGTAAGGGGCGAAAACGCCGTGGTCGTCAGCGGACCGGCTAGGCATGCGGATCAGGCTGCAGCGGCGATC
>MWEJ01000854.1 GCA_002071025.1 Verrucomicrobia bacterium ADurb.Bin070
TCGGCCTGCTGCTGGGCGTGCTGTTCGTCCTGATCCTCGACCATCTCGAGGACAAGATCGTGGGCATCTCGGACATCGAGCACCGCCTGCGCCTCAAAACGCTGGCCGTGCTGCCGCACGTGCGCCGTACGAAACGCGAGCAGTTGGCGCGACTGGTCACCGACGATAAATTCTCCCAGTTCGCCGAGGCGGTGGCCGGCCTCCGCAACCTGCTGGATTCTCCGCGCTATCAAGAAATGTCCAAGGTGGTGCTCTGCATGAGCACCCAGCCGGGCGAGGGCAAGACCGTCACCTCGTGCAGCCTCGCCGCCTCCTGCGCGCAAAGCGGACAGCGCACGCTGCTGGTCGATTTTGACATGCGGCGTCCCCGCCTGGCCCGCATTTTCGAGAAGAAACAGGGGGAGTTCAACAGTCTGCCGCACACGCTGGCCAAGGCCGACCCTTCGTTGTTCGCCTCGCTGCCGGTGCCGTCCGGCGTCGAGAACCTCGATGTTGTCCTCTCCAAGGCCTCGTCGGAGATCAGCCCCGCCAATCTGATGGGCAGCGGCATCATTGTGGAGTTCTTCACTTGGGCGCGCCAGAACTATGACCGCGTGGTGATCGACTCGCCGCCGTTCGGTATCGTCGGCGACGTCATGACCCTCGCCTCGCTCGTGGACTCGGTCATGATCATGTGCTGCCCCGACCGCACGCGCTTCCAGCCGATCAAACACGCGGCGCGCACCTTGACGGAGTCCGGCGCGCGCGTCATCGGCGTCATCGTGAATGACGTCGATTTCGGCCGCCGCAACCACTTCAGCCAGTACGACTATCACTACCGCTATGCCTACCGCTACACCTCCCGCTACGGCGCCTACGGCCAGGGTAAAAAGCGCACGGCCGCTGCCGCTGCCGGCGCCGACGGGAGTAGGCCGAGCCTCGCCGCCGCCGCCAGCAAGCCGGTCTACGGCGATGATCTCGCGCCGTCGGCGCACGGCTCGCGGCAGGACCACGTTGACGTCTCGATGAC
>MWEJ01000855.1 GCA_002071025.1 Verrucomicrobia bacterium ADurb.Bin070
CTAGAGCAGTTTAAGTAAAACTGTAGCCGCATGCGGCAAACCAACCTTTGGCATCGTCGGCGGTGACAGCCTTGAGTGCGGTGCCGATGGCGGCCATGAGTGTCTCGTGGGTGCGCGCCTGAGCGGCGCGCAGGAGGGCTTTGACCTTGCTCCACATCATTTCGATGGGGTTGAGGTCGGGAGAGTAGGCTGGCAAGAAGCGGACCTGCGCGCCAGCGGCGAGGATGAGCGCCTGGGTATCCTCGTTTTTGTGAGCTCGGAGGTTGTCGAGCACGACGAGGTCTCCGGGGCGCAGTGTGGGCACGAGCATCTCGCGCACGTAGGCTTGGAACACTGCGGTGTTGGTCGCGCCTTGGACGGTGCGGCAGGCGCTGGACCCGTCCAGTCGGACCGAGGAGATCATCGTGGTGGTCTGCCAATGGCCGTGGGGACAACTGGCGACGAGTCGTTGTCCGCGCGGAGCGCGGCCACGCAGGCGTGTCATGTTCGTCTTGGCGGCCGACTCGTCGATGAAGACGAGCCGGTGCGGCTCGAAGCCGCTCTGCTCCCGCCGCCAGTCTTGGCGGGCCTGCGCGATGTCGGGGCGGTCCTGCTCGGCGGCATGGAGCGTCTTTTTTTAAAGGTCAGTCCCATCGCAGCCAGGGCGTAGTGCAGCGCGGGCACGCTGCACGTCATGTTCAGCCGCTCCTTGATCTCGCCCAGCGTCAGGTCCGGCTGCGCGGCGATGAGTGCGCCCAACCGCTCGCGATACTCCGGCAGGATCTTGGCCTTGCGCCCAGAGTACCGGTGGCGGTCGCCAAGCTCGCCGGTCTTGCGACGCTGCTGCAGGAGCTTCTTGACCATCCCCACCGACACCCGGAAGCGCTTGGCCACTTCCTCCCGAGTGCCTTCCTCGCCGTCGTACGCCGCCACGATGCGCTCTCGCAGGTCCAGGGAGATCGTCTTCATTGCCACAACCTAGACACGAGCACCCAAAATGGCTACAGTTTTATTGAAAACGCTCTAG
>MWEJ01000856.1 GCA_002071025.1 Verrucomicrobia bacterium ADurb.Bin070
CGGCCGATCCCCTGATCCATGCGGTCGATCATCGCCGCATAGACCTCCATGCACGCCGCTTCCCAGCGGCGATCGTCCACCTCCTCCCACACGCCGGCCTGCGGCGACAACGCGCAACCGGGATCGATCAGGCCGAGACGTTTCAGCCGTTCGTAGCGCGCCCGGCGCACCGGCCCGTATCCGCCGTCGTACGCGCCTTTGTAGCGCGCGATATCTTCCGGCAGCGCATGCATCGGCCAGTGCGCGCACGTGTAGGCCACGTACATGAAAAACGGTTTGTCCGCATGCCGCGCGCCATGCTCGTCAATAAAGCGCGCCGCCTGATCGCTGATCGCGTCGGTGTAGTAGTAGGCCGAAGGCCGGTACTCGGCGTCGGCGAACGGCGAGACGGGCGTGTTGTCGCGCGTCAGCGTCGACGGATCGTAAAAACTGCCGGCCCCATGGATCGTCCCGTAAAACCGGTCGAAACCGCGTTGCAGCGGCCAGTTGTGCTTCGAGTCATCGGCCTGCGCGAAACGCGTGACATGCCACTTGCCCACCGCATAGGTGCCGTAGCCGGCCGGACGCAACACTTCGGCGAGGGTCGCGCAGCGCCGGTTCAGGTCGCCCCGATAGCCCTCCGTGCCGCGGTCGTTCATCATGTGGCCGACCCCGGCCTGATGCGGATAAAGTCCGGTCAGCAGCGAGGCGCGCGTCGGACAGCACCGTCCCGTATTGTAAAACTGCGTGAAGCGGATGCCGTCCGCCGCCAGCGCGTCGAGGTTCGGCGTGCGGATCTCGCCGCCGTAACACCCGATGTCGGAAAACCCCATATCATCCGAAAGGATCACGATGATGTTGGGCTTCGCCGCCGCCTCTGCCGCGCAGCCCCACGCTAAAACCGCCGCGCCCGCGCGCAGGATCGCGCGCCGCCACAGTGACCGTTCCATGCCCCGCCTCCTTTCACCGGATGCTTGCTTCCGGCAGCGCCTGCTTGATCCCTTCATCCAGCGGCATGCGGTCGGT